>JABSSR010000331.1 GCA_013213965.1 Verrucomicrobiales bacterium
AAGGATCCTCAAGTAAAAATTAATAAAATTACTAAAAGTAAACAGTTGCCCCATGAAAAAATTGATGGAGCAATGAGCCCGCGGGATTCAACAAGACTCATATCAGTGCCTGACGATCTTACCGTGGATCTAGTCTTAAGTGAACCAATCATAAAGCAGCCTCTGCACCTAAGTTTTGATTCCAAAGGAAGATTGTGGGTAGTTCAATATATTCAGTACCCAGACCCGGCCGGACTCAAACGAGTCAGTCGAGACAAGGTATGGAGAGTTGCGTATGACAAGATTCCTCCTCCTCCTCCATATCCATCAGGGTCTCCATTCATTGGGAAAGATAAAATTTCAATACATGAAGACACTAATGGTGATGGTGAATTTGATAAGCATAAGATTTTCGTTGAAGGATTGAACATGGCAACAAGTGTTGCTCATGATGGTAGCGGTGTTTGGGTTACTAATCCGCCTTACTTGCTTTATTATCCTGATAAGAATGGAGACGATGTGCCGGATTCAGATCCTATAGTTCATTTGAAGGGTTTTGGTTTGGAAGATTCTCATTCCATAGCTAATAGCCTATCAATAGGTCCCGATGGATGGATATATGGAGCTCAAGGGAGCACAGTAAGTGCAGCCATTACTTCTCCACTTGCAGGCAACTCAAAGGCTGCGGTCAAATCGATGGGACAGAATGTTTGGCGATATCACCCAGAAGAGCACGTGTATGAAATTTTTGCGGAAGGTGGGGGAAATGCCTTTGGCTTAGAAATTGATTCTAGGGGCAGAGTTTATTCGGGTCATAATGGTGGGAATACACGTGGTTTTCATTATGTTCAAGGCGGTTATTATCAAAAATCATGGGGTAAGCACGGAGCATTAACTAACGATCATGCTTATGGCTATTTTCCCGCAATGAAAAACGCTCAAGTGACAAGATTTACGCATCAATTCATTATATATGAGGGTATTGGTTTGCCTAAGAAGTATAACGGTAAATTGTTCGGCGTTGACGTATTGCATAATAATTTAGTTTTATCTGAAGTGTTAAATGATGGGTCGACATTTCAAACTAAAGACTTAACACGAGTTATGTCTTCTAAGGATCCGTGGTTCAGGCCGGTCATGGTAACGGATTCTCCTGACGGTTCTATTTATGTTGCGGATTGGTATGATCGGCAGGTCAATCATTATAGAAATCATGAGGGTCAAATTGACCATGAATTAGGACGTGTTTATCGGGTCAGAGCTAAAGGTCGAAGGGCTTTTAGTAGAAAAATAAATATAACTACTTTGAATAAAGTTGATTTATTAATAGCTGCTAAATCTGATTCGAGGTGGTTGAGGCGTGCCGCTTTAGTCGAATTAAGGGACCGTCAAAAGCTGACTGTTATAAAGGGAGCGAAAAGAAGGCAGCCATCATGCGCAACTGAATTGGAGATACTATTAGGTTCTGATAATTTGGTCCCAATCAAGGACATATCCGATGTAGGACTAAGAGGGTATGCTGTACGAAGGATTGCTGATGGAACGATGAGCGAAAAGTATCGGAATGTTCTGATTGAATTGGCAATGAATGAGGAAAGTCCGGAAGTTGTATCTCAATTAATAGCGGCGTCCAAGAGAATGGATGCAAATGACGGTTTAAAAATTATAAAAGCCGTATTGAATAGGGATCTGTTTGAGAATGATCCGCATATCCCTTTATTGACTTGGTGGAGCATTGAATCAAAGGCGATGTCAAATATTGAGTCTATTAAGAAGCTCTATTCTGAGAGTGATTTCTGGAGCAGTAAGATAGTAAGAAAAACCATCATGGGACGTACTATGAGACGTTATGCTTCTGAGGAGACGATAGAGGGTTATTTGATGTGCTCTTATTTGTTAAGTAAAGCGATTGATATTGAGGCTAAAAAAATATTGATCGATGGTTTTAGTGATGCTGGGCGAGGCAAACAAATAGGAGTGATGCCAAAGGAGCTGTTAAGTGAGTTCAATTCAGTTAAGGATTTACTGCCTTTACCGTTGAGGATAAGGATCAACTCACCGGGTGCCGTAGACGAAGCTATAGCATATATAAATAATGAAAAGTCGCCGAAAGCATCTCTCGTTGAAGTTATTTCTACGCTAGGATTTGTTTCTAATAAGGATTCTGTAAATTCTTTGAAAGCTTTACTAGCGAAGGGTTCTGACAAAGAGATTGAAGTGGCTTGTTTGGCTGCTTTGGCTGATCATTGCGATGACAATGAAGTTAAGGAAATAGCCTTTCATAAGGTGCTGTCCAGAGAAGCTATGGTCAGGGAGGCGGCTCTTGACCTCCTTGCCAGTGAACGTTCGGGTGCATTATTTCTTGTCGAGCGATGTGAAAAAGGAGAATTTCAATTGCAGTCTGCTAACGCATCAATCCATGAGAAACTCAGAGCTCATGATGTTCCATCGGTTAAAAAATATTTATCGGCAATATTAACAACAGATAGAGCAAAAATAACAGAAACTCAGGAACTTGAGATTCTGCGTATCAAAGGAATTGTACGACAGGGTGGAGGCAATCCAAAGAATGGTGAGAAGACTTTTACCAAGTTATGTGTTGGTTGTCACAAAATGTATGATAATGGCGGAGAAGTTGGTCCAGATCTTACTAGTTATCAAAGAAATGACGAAGATGCTTTGGTGATGAGTTTAGTGGCACCTGGTGCTGAGATTAGAGAAGGTTATGAAAATGTTATAATTAAAACAATTTCAGATTCAGTGCACTCGGGGTTTCTAGTTGAAGATACCACTAAATATATTGTTATCAGAGAGCTTTCAGGTGCATCTAGAGTGTTTGAAAAGAATGAAATTTCCTCACTCATGAGCACTGGGGTTTCTTTAATGCCTCAGGGTTTGCTCAATGGTATTAGTAATGATGCGCTTAAAGACTTCTTTGCATATTTGCGAAGTACCACACCTCCATTTTAATGATCGTAGTATCAGGGATTAGTTGTCAGCAGTTCGATGGATCCAAACGCTCTGGCACAATCCTAACATAAACATCATCATTAATAGAAATGTCCCTCCGTAACTTATGAAAGGTAGGGGGATGCCAGTGATCGGTACCAGTAGAACGCACATTCCGATGTTCATAAAAACATGATAGAAAAGCAGTCCGATGAATCCTCCAACTATCATTCTGCCGGTCATGTCCTTGGCCGAGTAGCATATAAGAAGTAAGAGCAATAGCATTATTGAATACAAAGTAATAAGAATAGCGGTCCCTCTGAATCCATGTCTTTCAGCTATGGTTACAAAGATAAAATCGTTAATCACAACATTAGAGGGAACAAAACCCATTTCGGTCACTAGGCTTAAGGTGTCATTGTTAATGCCCGGTTGATTAGTAGGCTCAGTAACTTGGGAATTGGTGATGGAGTTATCCTGATGCATTTTTCCAAGGTATCCGGCCGAACCTATTGCTATCATATTGTGCTTTGGTACCCAGGCAGCACCCTGTTCATCTACTGGGTTTTCGTAGAGCATATTTATCCAGGTCTCAATTCTTTCCTTTTGATAATCTTTCAGCCCGAAGTAGTAAAATATTGGTACGATAATTAATCCCAGTTCAATTATTACAATTACGTACCTTAATAGGACTTTGCCGATAACTAATGATGTGATGAAAACAACACTCCATGCCATAGCGGATCCAAAGTCAGTTTCGTTAAGTATTATGAAACATGGAAGTCCAACCGTTGGTGCAGCTATGAGAATCTTCAAAAGTGAATGTTTGAGAAGAGGGAAACGTTTGGGTAATTCTCCGAAAATTACAGCTAATAGGAGAATTCCTGAAACGATTGCCAGTTGTGATGGTTGAAAAGTAAAGCCTGCCACTGTTATCCAACTCTTTGCTCCTGAAAGGATTGTGTTGGTAGATAGAAGAAGTATTAGGGCAGCTATGTATGCTGGGAGTGCAGCCCATTTTATCCATCGGTAATCTATTAAGGATGTAGAAAAATAGATTGTTGTACCAATGCCGATCCATAAAATCTGGTCGTACCATTTCGATGTGATGTTTTCGCCTGTGAGATATGATGTTGCGGCATTAATAGAATAAACACCAAATGCAAGTAAGGTTGCCGTGACGGCAACGACGAACCAATTCATTCCGAGAAGTTTTCGGAAAAGTGGAGTCATTACATATTTAGTCTATTGTTGTACTTGAGGCTTTTCATTGAGGAAGCCTGTGAGTGAGCTCGTTGGATTTGCAATGATCGTCTCTTCGCTCAATCCGATATTGTATGCAGTTCGTCCGACTTTGACGGCATTATTAAATGCAGAGGCAAGCTGAACGGGGTCACTTGAAATGGCAATGGCAGTATTTATTAATACTGCGTCAGCTCCTAATTCCATGGCTGCGGTAGCGTGACTTGGTTTTCCGATTCCTGCATCAATAACGACAGGAACAGTAGCCTGCTCAATGATGATCTTTATCTGTTCTTCATTTTCCATGCCCCTGTTAGATCCTATAGGCGAACCAAGTGGCATTACGGTTGCAGCTCCTGCATCTTGTAGTCTCTTTGCGAGTACTGGGTCTGCGTTAATGTATGGGAGGACCGTGAAATTTTCAGAGACGAGAACTTCTGTGGCTTTAAGTGTTTCAATTGGATCTGGAAGAAGGTACTGATGATCTGGATGGATTTCTAATTTTATCCATTTAGGTAAACCGGCCCCTTCCGCCAATCTGGCAAGCCTTATTGCTTCTTCTGCCGTATTTGCTCCGCTAGTGTTTGGCAGGATTAAATATTTATCTGGGTCTATATAATCTAGAATATTAACGAATTGATCTGGTTCTTTAGAAAGGTTCGCTCTTCTAAGTGACACTGTCACAAGTTCAGTCTCAGATGCATTCAAGGCATCCTTCATCATTTCGTTCGAAGGGAACTTTCCAGTCCCGACAAAGAGACGTGAATTAAATTTACGGTCTGCAATATTTAGTTGATCCACTTAATTATATATTCAAGCTCTATAGAAAGCTTTGTAAAGTCTAGAGGTGAATGAACTTCAATAATTTGATGTATTAAATTATTCGTATTATTATAAAGCAAGGTTTCATATCCTTGTTTTGTATGAGACTTAATTAACAGTATGGGTGTAATTGACCTTTCAGTCTTCCTAGCCATCGTGTCTGCGGTGCTCGGAGCTACTGTGGGTTCATTTCTCAATGTTGTTATTTATCGTGTTCCACGTGGCCTCTCAATTAACCAGCCTCGTCGTTCATTTTGTCCAAGCTGTAAATACAAAATTCCATTCCATCTGAATGTTCCAGTTTTGAGTTGGTTTGTATTATCAGGAAAATGTAAGAACTGCTCAGAGCCTGTTTCTTTCAGGTACTGTTTTGTTGAAATTTTAACTTCTCTTCTTTTCTTGACTGCTTGGCTAACTTTTGCCGGCACTTTCAGTTATGTTTTCCGTCCATTTCCACAATTAGTTTTGGTCGCTTGGTTACTGATATCACTCTTGGTTGCTGCTTCATTCATAGATATTGAGCATCAGATAATACCTGATCGAATAAATAAAATTGGAATTCTTATTGGCATTGTTAGCGCTTTTATTTTTCCAGAAATTGTCCATGAATTCATGGGAATGTCTAAAGTTGCATACCAAGGCTTTAGTTCCAGACTATTCGCGGTTGGCTGGTCCGTTACTGGCATAGCTTGTGGTTTTGTGGTTTTATTTTTGGTTGTTATTTTTGGGAAAATTCTTTTTGGAACGAAGTCCCTAGGTTCAGGAGCTCAAACTTCTTGGGATATTATTGAAGGCAAGGAGAATCCAATTTTGATGATTGCCGATAACGAAATGCCATTTGAGGATTTATTCTTTGTGGGCACTGAGAGGATTATTTTAGATTCATCGGAAATAGAGATCAATGGAAAGCAGTATGGGGCAGGGGATTTAGTTATATATTACGACAGACTCATTGTAGGAAATGAACATGTTCTTCCAATCGAAGAATGGCAGACTCTTAAAGGTGTCTCTTCAAAAATCACTTACAAGCGCGAAGCGATGGGCTTTGGGGATGTCAAATTCATTGCTATGTTTGGTGCATTTATAGGTTGGAAGGGTGTATTATTTGCCTTGTTTGCAGCCTCAATACTCGGGACATCTATTAACCTACCAGGCAAAGTCCTTTGTAAGGACAATGCTTTAACCAGGATCCCATTCGGTCCATATCTAGCCGTTGGATCCATATCCTGGCTGTTCTTTGGTTCGGATCTCCTTGAATGGTATTTTAATCTCCTCACCATAGAGATTCGGTGATAAACCTATTTTGAATTTGATTCGTTAATGCCAAAATTATTATCAGTTTACGGTTTTAAGTTTTGTTGTTGTGTAGCTTTGTCATTTATTTCAATAAGCGACTCACTCTCAAGGGATAAGCGATTGTCTGATTTTGGTTATAGCGATGATCGTAGTGGTGTTGTTTTATTGCTGCGTCTGTTAAATCAGAAACAAGACTCAGAATTATTAGCAGAATATTTAAAGGACCTTGATTCGAACGATTTTTCCAAGAGAGAAAAGGCCACATATAATCTTTCTCGGTTACCTGTCATAGATCGAGTTTTTCTTAAGAAAGCATTGAAGGATACAAGTCCTGAAGTTGGTATTAGGATTAGGAGGATACTCAAACAGAATAGTACGGAACGGTTTGATGGCATGATAAGGGCTCTGAGCTACGAGATAATCAAGGGGAAGCATGTAGGTTTTTTGAGTGATCTTTTTAGTTCGATTGAGAATAGGGAGGAATACTCTATGGGTGGTTTGTGGAGATCTTTTGCCGAAGCTTCAGTAATAACTACCAAAGTGGATGACATTGAACTTCTTAAACGGAAATTAATTAGTGGAAATGATATGGTCCGCTATTCATCAATTAAGGCATTGATTGGAATCTTAGATGAAGAATCATTGAAGCTTATTGGCAATAACTTAACAGATAAGAATCCACATATTAAATGGGAATGCGCTAGAGCTTATGCGCGATTTCATAGAAGAGAGTGCTTGATGCCACTTGCTGAACTTCTCATGTGCGATGAAGATTTTGGTATTAGATGGAGAAGTCTCGAATCGTTACGAAAGATTACTGGGCAAGAGTTTGGATATTATGCTGCCGGCAATGCCGAGGAGAGGGCTGGTCCGGCAAGGAAATGGATTGATTGGATAAAGAAAAATGCGAAATTAGCTGAGCTCAATTTTGGTGAACTTGGAAATAAAGATACTATTGTACTTTTTAATGGGAATGACTTAAAAGAATGGGAATTCCGTAATTTGGGGGGGAGGTTGTTAGCGGGTGTCGCCAAGCCTAATGAGGAAACGTGGGAGGTTGAAAATCAAACCCTCATTACTAAGAAAGGGGGTCGAAGTGAAGTTATCACTAAGCGGAGCTTTCTGAATTATGAATTCTCCTTTGAATATAAACTTCTCGAATTGACTAGTGATAGCGGAGTCGGAATTTTTGCAGGAGAAGCGAACGAAGGTTATCTAGAGATTCAGCTATACAATCAAACGTCTGGTGATCTCTATAAGATTGGTTCCGCGAAAGTTGTTACTGATGATGGCAACCCTTTGGGATTTAGATCCAGTAAGTTCAAAGGAAGCAATGAAATTCAGGGGGAATGGAATAAGATGGAGATTAGGGTTTCTGACGGGCAGTCGGAAATTAAAGTAAATGGGGAAGTTCAGAATCGTGCTTCAACTAAAGAAGCTAAACCTTCAAAGATTGTCTTGCGAAATGAAGGTACCGGTAAAGTAGAGTTTAGGAATCTACTCCTTAAGAATCTATAGAGAAAATTATCTCTTGGAAAACTGGAACCGTTTTCTTGCTCCAGGTTGACCGGCCTTCTTTCTTTCTTTCTTTCTGGAGTCTCTGGTTAAGAGTCCTTCGGCACGGAATGCGTCCCGAAGTTCTGGATCATTTTTCAGAAGGGCCCTAGCAATGGCAAGTCTTACGGCTCCTATTTGCCCAGTGGTTCCACCGCCATTAGTCGTTACGTTCAAGTCCCAATTTTTAGGTTGGTTGGCTATTTCAAATGGATGAAGCAAACTGTTTTGAAGAGCGAGTGTTGGGAAATACTCATCTAATGGCTTGTGATTAACGGTTACATTGCCTGTGCCTGGTTTCATTTGTATCCTGGCAACTGCACTTTTCCTTCTGCCTATAGACTTAATTGTGGATTTATCGCTCATTGAGTTGAATCTCTTTATCTACTAAAGTTATCAGACGTTAATAACTTTTGGGTTTTGAGCTTCATGAGGATGCTCGGACGAAGGGTACACTTTAAGTTTCTTGGCAATTTGTCTACCGAGGCGGTTCCTTGGAATCATTCCTTGAACCGCAAACTCGACTAGCCTCTCTGGTACTTTTTGGCGCAATGTTTCAGGCGTGTCTTGATGATGGCCGCCTACATATCCAGAATAGCGATGATAAATTTTTTGTTTTTCTTTGCGTCCACTAAGTCGTACCTTGTCTGCATTAATGACAACTACAAAATCTCCTGTATCAACGTGAGGCGTAAATATTGGCTTTCCCTTGCCGCGCAGAAGGCAAGCAGCTTTTTCTGCTACTTGACCTAGTATTTGGTCAGCGGCATCTATGACATACCATTCACGGTTGATGTCTTCTGCTTTTGCTGAGAAAGTCTTCATCTTTTTAATAGACTGAGTAATATTTTGCTATTTCGGAGGGTGTGGATATTAATTTCGACACAACAAGGTGTCAACCGGTATTAGCTATAAAAATAAGGAAAAACAGCTAATTTTGATCATTTGTGCCCATATCCGACGATATGGTTGAGGAAGTTATCTCTTATTAGTGCTTTGAGGATGTTTGATCTTGCTTATGTGCGTTCTTTTTAGGAATCTGCAGATCTTCAAAATAATTTATGAAAATAGAGAGAGCGCTAATTTCAGTGTCAGATAAGGAAGGGTTAATTCCCTTCGTAAAACGGCTTCACAAACTGGGAGTGGAGATCTTATCCACGGGAGGCACAGCTAAAGTTATTTCAGAAGAAGGTATACCTGTAATAGAGATATCAGATTATACAGGAGCGCCAGAAATGTTTGATGGCAGACTAAAAACAATTCACCCAAAAGTGCATGGGGGATTACTTTTCAGGAGGGATCACCCAGATGATCCTAAACAGGCTGAAGAACATGACATTCCTAAAATTGATTTACTTATAGTGAATTTGTATCCTTTTGAAGCAACGATAGAAAAGGATGGAGTCACTCTATCGGAAGCTATAGAAAAAATTGATATTGGTGGCCCCGCAATGTTGAGAGCTGCCTCTAAGAATTACAATGCTGTGACAGTAATTACTGACAGTGCTGATTATGATGCCGTGGCCGAGGAAATGGAAGATTCTGGAGGAGAGACTAGCCTTAAAACCAGAGAAAGACTTGCTATAAAAGTTTTTCTTAGGACCGGTGACTATGACAAAACAATTGGAAATTATTTAAACCAGTCACAGGAAACTGATAGTGGTTACAGCATATCATTACCCTTGGACTCAGAGCTTAGATATGGGGAAAATCCACACCAAGAGGCTTCTCTTTATGGAAATTTTTCAGATTATTTCACGAAGCTTCAGGGGAAGGATCTTTCATACACAAATGTTTTAGACATTGCATCTGCGACTGAATTAATTTCAGAATTTCTACGCCCGACCATAGCAATATTGAAGCATACGAATCCTTGCGGTGTAGGTTGTGTAGAAGATGGTGAGGGTTTGCGGGAGGCTTGGGTAAAAGCCTTTGAAACAGACAAGCAAGCTCCTTTTGGCGGTGTAATTGTTTGTAATAGACCACTCACCGAAGATGTGGCTAGAGTCATCGGAGAGATTTTTACTGATATTATTATTGCGCCAGACTTTGACGCCAATGCCAGAGCGTTGTTACAGAAAAAGAAGAGTTTGAGATTAATTCGTGTCGCTGAAGAATATTTCAACAAAGGCATTAATCAGCCGGTCATTCGCTCTGCCCCTGGTGGATTGCTTGTCATGGATGCAGATCCAAAAGTTCTAGGGCTGGAAGGAATCGAGGAAAAGGTCAAAACTGCTCGTCCTCCAAGTGCAGAAGAAATTGGTGCTATGAAATTTTCTTGGAGAGTCTGTAAACATGTAAAATCCAATGCTATCGTTTTTGGTGCAAAGGATAGAACACTTGGAATTGGGGCAGGTCAGATGTCTCGAGTCGATTCCTGTAGAATAGCAGTATGGAAAGCTAAAGCTGCAGGACTATCCCTTGAAGGAAGTTCCGTCGCCAGTGATGCAATGTTTCCTTTTGCCGATGGTCTAATTTCTGCTATTGAAGCGGGAGCTACTTCATGCATTCAGCCAGGAGGGTCTATCCGCGATGAGGAAGTGATTGATGCTGCTAATGAAAGAGATGTGGCCATGGTATTTACTGGCCATAGACACTTTTTACATTAAACCATAAGTATTTTTTAAGCTATATGGCAGATCTAAAACTAGGAGTTAACATTGACCATGTGGCTACCATTAGACAGGCTAGATATAGATCTAACAATAATGCAGAGCCTGATCTTTTGTTTTTTGTCAATGAAGCGATCAGGGGTGGAGCAGATAGCATCACTGCGCATTTAAGGGAGGACAGAAGACATATTCAAGACGAAGACATTTTATTACTTCGCAAAAACTTGAACGTACCGCTGAACTTTGAAATAGCGAATGTTAAGGAGATCGTGGATTTTGCTATTAAAATAAAACCTGAATTTATTTGTTTGGTTCCTGAAAAAAGAGAAGAGTTAACGACTGAGGGAGGGATTAACGTAATTTGTCAGGAAGAAGATCTAACAGTTAGCATTAAGCAGTTACAAGAGGCTGGCATACTTATTAGCCTTTTTGTTGATCCTGACATAGATCAAGTCATGAGTGCTGCTAAATGTGGGGCAGATATGGTTGAGTTACATACTGGAACTTATGCAAATGCATTGGATAGCTCAAAAATTGATTCTGAGCTTCAAAGATTGATTCGAGCAGCTGAAGTTGCCCATAACAATGGTCTCCAAGTGAATGCTGGACATGGAATAACCACTGCTAACTTAGAAACTCTTTTCAGAGTCCCTTATTTGACCGAACTTAATGTCGGCCATCATCTAATTTCGAGATCACTGGAGATGGGACTGCGAGAAGCTGTGTCTCGGTTTAAGTCTCAAATGCTCGGTTATAAAAATAATCTACTTGATTGAGGACTCCTAAGCTGACCTTTTTTTTAGTCAAAGTTTAGAGGTTGAGCAGATTCGTTTTTTATTTCAGATGTCGAGATAGCGTTTTGTACGGTTGATGGCAAGAGATGATCGAGGATTCTTTTAATGCCATCATTTGCGTAAGTGCTTTGAGGGTATATGTCTTTTGCCTTAAGATACCAGGTAAGACTCATGCCTGAACGTTTTTCCTTTTCAAGCTTTTCTGCTTTTTTGAGAACATGAACATAAGAAGAAACTTCTTCATTTAATTTAACGGATAATTTAAGCAAATCATTATCATTACTATAAGACTCTTGTGCTTGACGTGCGATTTCCCAAGCTCCCCATGGATTTTTGTTCTCTGTGAGTCCTCTGATTTTTGCAATTTCTTGTTCAAGACTAAGGACGCTGCTTAATACTTTATCTAATTGCTCTGCCCGTTTGGGGTCATTATGAGCAGCAGCAATGAACCGGCCTCGGTTCTTCATTATTTCCCTGCTATTTCCCTGTGCTAGAAGAGTGTCCAGTTCGTTTAAAGTTGTAACTTGTATGTCTGCAATGGAGGCGAAGAGATCATTCTGTTCTTTAATTTTGGGGTTCAATGGCCATGACTCGATTGCTATTTTCATTTGTCTTTTGTACTCCTCCATTTCATTTTGTTGAGCAGCAATTTTGGCCTGAGATAAACTTGAGTTGCTTAGGTTCGTATAAAATTCCACTCCAGCCTTTGCTTTGGAATAGTTGATGTCGACAGCTTTTATTTTCATGCGATCAATTAGCTTCGAGGCAGTCTCATAGTCACGAACTTCCATTGCGCTTAACAATGAGTCAGCGTCTCGCACAAAATATTGTACCTTTTGTTTTTGTTCCCGTTCAAGGGTGCGTATTTTAGGTAAATATTCGCCTACAAAAAATGATTCAGCCAGGCGCTTGGATGCAGTTTCAAGTTCATTTTTTTCGGCAAGAAAATCAAACGCGGTGACGCCTTCATCGACATCACGAATGACTTCACTGGCGAACATGTCTAATGAAGTGATTGTTGGGCTTAAGCCAAGACCCTTAGCCAACATTTGGTCAGCGTCTGAGTCTTTTTTAACATCGATGATTCCATCACCATCCTTAAATAAGCGTCTGTAAATCCTTGAAGCGATTAAAACGTGTTCCCACCTTCGTTGAACAGCAAATTGAAGGATGAGTGCTTGGTACTCCACTTTTGCTTGTACCTCTGATATTCCAATCTTTGCTTTATTTGCAAGCCTGAGTGTTTCAATTTCTGCTAAACGTTGTATGTAGCCAGCCACTCTTCCAGCATTTGATACATTTTTGCCGGTGTTTTGCTGATTGCTTTGTTCTTTATTTTCACTTCCTCCTCTTCCTCCTCCTCTTCCTCCTGCAGCGCCTCTCTTTTTGGCTTCATCGGCAATATTTTCAGATGTCGCGACCTCCACGTTCCAGTGTAATAGTTTCTTTTCCTTTTCCAGTGTTTTGTTTGCTCTGGATAATGCCACGGCATTTTTTTGACCATAATAGACACCAAGTATAGCTTGTGAAAGTGAATCACAGAGGTTTGAGTCAATTCTGTAATTTGAAGCTCTTGGGAGTAAAGCGACTGCCTGCTGCAAGTGCCCAGTCCCTTTTTTATGTGGTGAGAGTTCATCAAGAATGCTTTTTATAATTGCTCTGTATTCATCGTCGTCTTCGCTATTGTCTGCCGGAGCATTAAGGTATTTCTCAAATCTTGCGCGCATCAATCTGTTATTATTAATGTTCCAATTCTGCCCATCCCAGCTGAAGATCTCAGTGCCGGGATTGAATACTGGCAAGTCAGTACCAAGGAAAGGCTGTTTTGAACGTTCGGGTTCATTGTTAACAATAGTAGTGCCGTCAGGTTTAGTGGTTGTTGATTGGGCGGATTGATTCCCTGTAGGTCCTGTAAGGACTTGAGAGTACGACGGTAGGGCTGTCGTGAACATTGTGACAACCACAATAGATATTGTTGATAGTTTTGTAATATTGAAAAACATATTGTTATCTGCGCTTGAGGTCCTTCGTTATTAATAATTGCTCTTTGCCCACTTCCACTTTGAAAGTGAACTTATCACCCCTTGCAATATTTTCATTATTAAAAGTGGGAGGAATCATTATAGGAATTAACTGTTGATTTTTTTCAAGATTAACAGCAACGGATATCATTTCTCCACGGTCAGGGGTCCATCTTAATTTTTCTGCTACTACACCCGTGACAGTTCCTTCAGT
Source organism: Verrucomicrobiales bacterium (assembly GCA_013213965.1). Taxonomy (GTDB): domain Bacteria; phylum Verrucomicrobiota; class Verrucomicrobiia; order Verrucomicrobiales; family DEV007; genus EC70. The sequence goes on from JABSSR010000331.1 coordinate 13,484, forward strand.
ACCTGCGAGTTCTGTTGCTTTATTGATATAATCAGAAATATTTAAAGGGCTGACTGTTCTCATTGAATCATCGTGACCTCCTACTAAGTAAACGATCAGGAAGCCTGCTCCTGTAATTACCAAAGCTGATAATGCAATGAGGATCTTGTTAATTCCTTTTTGTGCTCGTCTTGCCATTTATACAAAACAATATATCGATGTTGTATAATTACAAATTCGCAGATAAATCAGTCATTTTATACTGTCAAAGCTACCATTGTGGTCTTTTGGTGCCTGCATACGCTACGAATATTCCAGTTAAAATATGTACGCTAAGCCATGCGATGCAAATATTGAGAGGCTGAAGCGAAGATTCTTGTGTTACAGCATGAATTGACTGTCCATAGAATCCTTCTTTCATGACGTCTAAATTTCCTGACCATGCCCAGAATGCCGAAATAAAGGGTCGTGAAATGGGTTCAAGCCAATGAGGTAACGTGAGTATTGCTCCTGATAGGGGCAACTGAAAACCGACAAGATAAATAGACAATAGTGAGCTTTGTTCAGGACTTTTCATTATGCCTGATATGCCTAAACAAACAGAAGTCATGGCAGCTGTAACCATGAAAAGAATTAACAACCTTGTGACTGCCGAACCTGGCAGTGAAGGAATACAAATCTGTACAAAAATTCCCATCCATAATGATTGGATTAATACGAGGATTGTAAGAAAAGCAATTTTGCTGGCTATGTAACTACTGGTGTGAAGTCCTCCGAAACGTTCCTTTTCAAAGATTTCACGTTCACCTGCGATCTCACGAGCAGAGTTATTAGACGCGATCAGTGTTAGCAGAATCACTTGAAACATGATAAGTCCAGAAATTAACGATCCTATTTTAATCTGACTTTCAGATACTGATACCTGATGATTAAACTGCTCAATAATACTACCAGTGCTCTTCGAAGGTAAAGTTTTTGGTTGAGTTATGCCATCTAGTCCGAAAACGGCAACAAGTAGAGGGAAGCCAAGGATCATCGCCGCCTGAAGAATTAATTGTGTTTTATCACGGGAGAAAATCTTAAATCGTCGAGAGATTAGAGCGATGAATTGAGAGATTGGGCTAGGAGTGTAACTGATGGGGATTGGTTCAGCATCAGTGCATGTGCCATCATCAATTAAGTAAGTATGCTTGTGTTTTTGCCAAGATTCATGCCATTCATTTACTTCTCTGCATCCGAGTAATGGGTAGATTTCTTCAGCAGATTCAACACTGAAATAATGCGATATTTGGTCAGGTGGGCCTTGATATACAACGTGCCCTTCATAAAGAACTAATATGATGTCGTATAAGTCGAGATGGTTGAGGCTATGAGTTACATTAACGACAATTCTTTTTTTGTTCTGCGACAAAGAATGAAGCAAGGTTACGATTTCTTTTTCTGACCTTGGATCTAACCCACTTGTGACTTCATCACACAACAAGAGTGTAGGGTCAGTGACGAGTTCGAGAGCGAGGCTGAGTCTTCTTTTTTGTCCACCAGATAATACTTTGACTTTTCTGTCAGATAATTCTTTTAGTCCTACTTTATCGAGAATGGTGCTGACAAGATCTGATTGGTTTGGTGCTTGCTCCTTGTTAACTCTGAGTCGGAGAGCGTATCTAACGCTCTCTTTGATAGTAAGTTCATCAAAAGCTATACTGAATTGAGGAACATAACCTACTTCAGAAGCGGTAAGATCTTGTTCTGATAAATCCCTCTCCCCCCAATTTATATCTCCTGAACTTTCTTCATTAATTCCTGCAATAATTTTCAAAAGTGTGGTTTTCCCACAACCTGACGGTCCCACGATAGCCATGAATTTACCAGGCGGTACTGAAATTGAGGCTTCCTTAATAAGGTGCAACTCTTCTCCGTTGTCATTTATGGCAAAACTTACATTGTTGAGTTTTAACACGATCTTCTTTTAATTGATGGTTGGTTATTTCAGATTTTGTAAAATGTATAGTATAGTGAAGTTTTATATTTAATTATCTATTGTCAGTGTAGGGTAAATTAAGACAGATGGCTGCGAATGTTATAAAGATATCAGACAAAAATAGTTTTCGCAAAGGTGCACGAATTATACTTTTTATAGGTCTTTCGTTATTTATTTCTTTAGTACTTTTTTCGTTCGTTATATTTCTTCTGATTAATAACTATTTGAAGAGTGAAAAATTCAAAATTTCATTAGAGGATCGCATTAATAAAGAGTTTAAAGTAAGTAGTGATTTTAATGATTTTCGTTGGCAGGGTACTACGTTTGATACGGATCAACTTAAAGTAGAGGGATTTGAAGGTGCTTTTTTTTCCAAGTTGAGAGCAGATGGGATAAGGGCAAGGATAAATATTGGTGCTGTTAAGAGGAGAGTTTGGGAAGTTGCGGGCTTGGACATTAATCGTATCAATTTATTAATAGATTCTGATCGTTCAACTGATCTCAAAAAACATCAAGACACAGATCAAGATGAATCTGAAGAAGCTAGAGGATCAGGAATTCTTAAGCATTTCCTTCCAAATAAATTAGATATTAATCAAATCCGCGTGGGTGAGTTTAATTTTAATTATTTCAATGATGAATTAAATCTTGAGGGGCGAAAGTTTTCAATTTTATCCCTTCCTGGTGCATCATCTGATTCATACAAGATCAAAATTATCGGTGGTTATTTATGGCCAAAGGGTTTTGAACGTCTCGAATTAATTGATGCCGAACTAAGAGCTAGCTCTCGAAATCTTATTATTGATCGTTCGGATTTCCGACTTTATGAAAATTCTTCATTGGTTGTTTCTGGTGACGTGGAATTTAATCAAAGTCAAACGGCTTGGGACATACAAAGCAATTTGAGAGATGTTCCTGCTTCCAAAATGTTAGCTGATGATTGGATCAAGCGATTGAAGGGCTTCATTGATGTTGATTTGTTTTTGGAAGGTTCTAATGAAAACAAGAAAATATCAGGCAAAGCAAATTTGCGTGGCGGTAGTCTAGAAGCAATGCCAATCCTTGATCGAATAGATGCAATTTTAGGAACGAGCAAATTCAGAAGACTCTCTTTCAATGACTTCACTTTTTTGATCGAAAGAGGCAAGGATCAGTCATGGGATTTGTATCATGTTTACGTCCTATCATCAGGAGCAGCATGCCTCAGTGGGAAATTGAATTATCGGGACGACAAAACGGTGACCGGTACTTACATGATAGGGATTACACCTGAAACAATCAAGTGGCTCCCGTTATTAAAAAAAGAAACTATAACGAGGGTCTTTAGTTATAATAGAGATGACGCTTTTGAACGAGTATTTGATCAAAATTCTAATAATGTTAAGAAGCCGCCAGAAGGGTTCCTCTGGGCAGTTGCTGTCATTGATGAAGATTCTACAGATCCTTACACGGCTGATTTGAGGCGTCAATTTTTCAACTTTGGCGGAGTAGACCTTTGGGGTGATATAATAGGAGTCGGGGAAAAATCGTTAAAGGCTGTTAAGTTATTATCAGAAGCGGCAAAGGATAAAGGTCTTAATCTTCTTGATGTATTAACATCAGATGAGTCATTGGATTCCAGAGAGATCTTTGGGATATCTAATATCAAGCGTGCCGCTGAGCAATTGGGTGTCGGCATACAGACTGATGAGATTTTAAAGGATCTTGTCGAAAAAAGTTTAGAGTTGCCTTCCCGGTTACTAAAGGGAGGGAAAGGACTCTTGGAGGCTTTGTTGCCTTTCGGAGAATAAGCTTTTTAAATGTATGACATTTCAATGAAGCCTTCGAGTTTTCGTATACGCGTAGGATGCCTCATTTTTCTTAATGCTTTGGCTTCAATTTGTCGGATTCTTTCCCTGGTTACTTCGAACTGTTTACCAACTTCCTCTAATGTGCGGCTGTAACCATCACAAAGACCAAATCGCTGCTCTAAGACGGCCCGTTCTCTTTCGCTAAGTGTATCTAGGACATCCTTAATTTTCTCCTTGAGCATAGAGAATCCTGTCGATTCCATTGGATTCTCAGCAGTAATGTCTTCAATGAAATCACCGAAACTTGTATCGTCGCTATCACCTACAGGAGCCTGTAATGAAATTGGTTGTTGAGCCATTTTAAGAACTGCCCGGACTCGTTGTACAGGGAGGTGGATTTCATCAGCTATTTCATCAGCGCTTGGTTCACGTCCATATTCTTGAACAAGCTGTTTTTGAACTCTCATTAGCTTGTTTATGGTTTCAATCATATGGACAGGTATGCGAATAGTACGTGCCTGATCAGCAATTGAGCGTGTGATAGCCTGCCTTATCCACCAAGTCGCATAAGTTGAAAACTTGTATCCTCTCTGATATTCAAATTTCTCAACCGCTTTCATTAAACCCATGTTGCCTTCCTGTATTAGATCCAAGAAGGAAAGACCCCTGTTAGTATATTTCTTTGCGATTGAAATTACTAACCGGAGATTAGCCTCGACCATTTCAGATTTGGCAGTAATGGATGCCTTCACCCATTTCCTTAGTTCTTTATAATTATCTTTGAACTCATCGGGACTTTGCCATGCTTGCATGCAGTATTTTATGAATTCTTCAGCATCGCTTTGTTTTTTCTGAAGTCTTAAAAATTCCTTTTGATGAGATTGGGTTGTGTCGAGAAAATCTTCGATGATAGTTTCCTTGAAATGGAATCTTTTGTACGATTTATTTAACTTTTTAAGAAGTTTTTCATATTCGGATTGTAGTTTTCCCCGAGATCGAACTCGTGGCTTTTGAAGTTTTTCGTAAATTGAGGATGCTTCTCTGCTAGTGTCGGTGACTTGATTGATTAAACGTTTCAGAGATTTCATATAGCGCTCACGACTATTGATCTCCTTGTCCAAAATGACTCTATCAAATCTTTCTTTGCCATCGTATAACCTATTTGCCAATACTAAATAGAGTTCAGCTGCGAATCCAAAACGATGAAGGATGTTTTTTGCGTTCTCTTCAGCTGTTTCTATCCTTTTAGAGATCTCAACTTCTTGTTCTCTTGTAAGTAATGGCACTTGACCCATTTGCTTTAGGTACATTCGGACTGGATCATCCAGAATGTCTAGCTTTGCCTCAGGCTTTATGGGGGTGCCTTCTTGTTTCTGTTTGCGAATTTCACCAACTTTATCAACTTGAGATGCGTCGATGATGTCAAACTCCATATTATTCAGGCGGAGTATGACGGCTTCAGTTAGTGGGACGGCTGCTTTGCCGTCATTGGATAAGACTTCATTGATATCATCATAAGTCAGATAATCTTGCTCCTTAGCTAGAGTGATGAGTTGACGAACCTTGTCTTGAATTTGCGGAGAATCAATATCAAGTGATTTGCCTGAAAAATTGACGAGAGAGTTGATACCGTTTTCCGAAAGTAATGATTGGGTCGATTGATCTTTGCGCGGACGGCCCCTTGGTCTTTTTACTCTAGGATCACCTGTGATTCCATGTTTCTTAAGTATCTTGTTTCTAAGATCCTCTTCCTCTTTAGTTGGTCGGCCCCGCCTTCTCTTAGGAAACTCTATTATGCCCTTAATAGTTTGAACGCTTTCCATCTCAACTGATGGCAATACGTTTTCTTTAGTGGATTCATTCTCAGCTTTAGGCTGTTTCTTCTTAGCAGCTTTAAGGGGTTTCTTTTTAATTAAAGATTTACTCTTCTTGGGCTTTGCGTTCCTGGCTGAAACCTTTGATTTTGTTGAGCGTGCTCTTTGTGTAGATCCCTTACTTGAGCTGCTTTTCTTTCGAGCAGTTCTTTTGTTGGAAGGCTTCTTGGATTTTGAGGAGGTTTTTCCCACCATAAGGAGGAGTATTCAGTATGATATTTCTTGAAACTCTAGTTAATTTATTCCCGTGTGCTAGCAATATTCTGTAGGGCTAATTTGAAATCAAGTAATTCTTTTCTTTGAGTCTCAACTTTGCCAGTTATCTCTATAATTTGATCATTTGAGAGGTTTGCTTGAGTGATTTTTGTTTTATTTGTGTCGATTTTATTTTGGAGATCCTTGATTTTTACTCTGATAATTGCTCTCAGTGCATCCTCAAATTCTAATTCTGCTGTTTTCTCGATCAGTATTCCAGTGAGCAGATCTTGTTCGTTCTCCATTTGTGTGGAGATATATGCATTAACGTCTTCAGTTAATGTTGATGCGGGTGGATTCTTCCAGATTTTAATTAAGGTGTCAGATTCTGGATTATTTTCTAATACGGGGATGTGCTCATCAGCAGTTTCCTTCATCCATTTTTGAGTTTCATCATTGGTCAGCGCTAGCTTCATTAAAATTCGAATGTTATGGTCGTTGGCTTGCATGTTGCTCTGGTTGCCGGTTTCATTATTCGTTTTGACTCTCCATTTTTTCTTTGTTGAAGCAGCTACTCTTTTACGGAAGTCCTCTGAAGATATACCAAGTCTCGTTGCTACATCATTAATCATTGCTTCTCTGGCTACTGAATCTTTGATGATAGAGATTGATGGTGAAATCTCATTAGCAAAACGGACACGGTCCTTTGGGTCATGTAAATCTAATGATTTAGATAGTGTTTCTATTTGGAATAGGTAGAAAGGTTTCGCCTTATTAACGCGTTCTAAAAATTCTTCTACTCCATAATTATTAATTAATGAATCTGGGTCCTGGTCCGGCGGCAGTTCGATTGCGCGAACATAAATACCTGCAGATGAAAGTTCATTGTAAGCCCTAATGGCCGCTTTATAACCGGCTGAGTCAGAATCAAAACACAGCAAGGCTTCACCTCTTTCACCAGTGAATCGTCTTAGTATCCTTGAGTGATTCTCAGTTAATGCAGTGCCGAGCGGGGCCACGACATTTTCGATGCCATTTTCGTAACATCGAATAAGATCAATTTGTCCTTCGCATATAATTACAGCTTCTTCTTTGGCTATGGCTCGTTTCGTCTTATCAAGACCAAAGAAGACATTGCTTTTCTTGAAGATTAATGTTTCTGGAGAGTTAACGTACTTTGCAATTTTTGATCGGGGATCCATGGTCCTGCCACTGAAGGCAATGGTTTCGCCAAAATCATTATTCAAGGGAAACATGATACGGTTTCTGAATCTAGCGTAGAGTCCCTTTTGTGGTGACTGCTCATCTCTTAACGACATGAGGCCGCTTTCTTTCATTAGGCTGCCATTGAAGCCTTGATCGCGGGCCCAATTTGAAAATTCATTATTATTGGCTGGAGCAAAGCCAATCTGCCAATCCTTTGCGATTTGATTTGTAATGTTTCGGTCCTTCAAATAGTCCCTAGCCTTCGACGCATCTGAGGAATGGCTTTTCATCAGATAGTCATGGAACCACAGTCCTGCGGATATATTGATTTTAATTATACCCTTTCTTAATTTTAATTCCTTTTTAGTTTCTGGGCTTTCTTCATCTTCTTGGACAGTGATTCCTGCCTTGGAGCCAAGTCGCTTCACTGCTGAGGGAAAGTCTAAATTTTCATAATTCATTACAAATCCGATAGCATTACCTTTCGCGTTGCATCCGAAGCAGTAGTAGGCTTGTCTCGTAGGGCTAACTTTAAAGGATGGAGATTTTTCTGAATGGAAAGGACAGACGGCCCAAAAGTCCTGGCCCTTTTTTTGTAGGGGAAAGTACCCTTCAACCAATTCAACGATGTCAATTGAACTTAAAATTTGCTGAATTGTTTCTTCTGGTATTGGCATGTATTGTTGAGAGGTCTTAAGTCGCCTGTTTTGCCTTTAATAAGATATTTGATATGTTAAAACATGCACTGATCGTAATTGATCAGGAGTATCCTATCATGGAAAAGCTTATGAATCGTTGTCATTTCTGTAAAAGAGAATTATCAAAATTAATAAAAATATTTTTAGCTACTTTTTGTCTGAATGCATTTGCGTCTGCATCTGATTCAATAGAACAAATTAATTTTGATGGGAAAGCAGTAGTTATTGATATTAACAATTACTCTTTCATTAATTTGATTCAGGGAGCTTATCTGAAGGATGCCCTAGAAAAGTTAAATAAATCTAACCCGTCTGCAGTAATTCTTAATATAGATTGTTCAGGTGGCCTTGCTTCAGAAGTTCGCTGGTTCATTGATGATTTCACCAAACTAAAGACTAAAACTATAAGTTTTATCAATGAAAAGGCTAAAGGTGCTGGAGCTTTGGTCGCTTTTTCATCTAGTAGTATTTACTTTACTAATAGTTCTCAGATTGGAGGAGTTCCCGATGATTTAGAGTGGCGAGGTAAGTTCGATCTATTACCGCAAAGATTCACTGATTTAAGTTATTTTGACGTTATTGAAGATATTTCCAATTCTTTCAAAGAAGATAATTCAAGGTTAGAATTAGTGAGAGGTGTCTGTGACCAAGATGAAGAAGTTAAAATAAATAGTGTTCGCTTTTCAAGGTCTGGAGAACATTTAACTATTAATAAATCTAATTTGGATGATCTTGGTATCAAGGGAGGAGATGCTGCTAGTTTTAAAGAAATCTTAACGAAGGAAAATTTAGAGGTTGAGTTAATTTTTCTTAAGGCTCCACAAACAATAATTGAAGAAGTGGAGAATCCTTCTGATGAAGTTTCCGATTCATCAAATAAAAAACTCGGATCTGGTAATGATGAGCCAAGTGGTTTTGGAGAAACTCGGTTAGAGAGTTATGCAGGGAAGATAGTGGTGATTCCTATAGGAATGGAATCGTTAATCCGAAAGACCAAGTTTGAATTCATACAAAGAATAATCAAAAAAGCAGAAGAAGATAAGGCTTCAGCTATTATTTTTGATCTAAACACTCCTGGCGGTATTGCCTGGTACACTGAGGAGATTATGCTCTCAGATCTTCAAAATCTTTCATTGCCTACTTATTCCTATGTTAACCCCAAGGCGATGTCTGCAGGTGCCCTCATAGCCATTGCTACGGATTATATTTACATGCATGAGCCAAGTACTATAGGTGCAGCAGCTCCAGTTATGGGAAACGGACAAGACATACCAGAGTCTATGTTAAAGAAAGTTTTGAGCGATATAGTTTCGACTGCAGATAATGTTGCCCGACTCAAGGGGCATGACCCGGCAATTGCTAAGGCGTTCATCGATACAAAAGCAGAACTCACATTTGAGGTTCCGGTCATTACAAATGAAGGGGGTCTAAGTTATGTTAATGCATTTGCCCCGGACTCAGAAAATGATTTGCTTGTTCTTAATGCGTGGGAAGCTACACAAGTAATTAATGGGAAGAAAATTTTTGCTGAAGGCGTTGCTTCTTCATTAGAGGACTTAGTACAAAAGGCTAAATTACAAGGAAAGATCGTGACGGCCAAGCCATTAGGTTTTGAGTTAGTCGGTGATTGGATTGTTAAGCTGGCGCCTTGGCTGCTTTTGTTTGGCATTGCAGGTGCCTACATGGAACTTAAGGTGCCAGGATTTGGGATTCCGGGTTTTCTTTCTCTTATCTGTTTTGCGCTGTTCTTTTTTGGGCACAACGTCGCTGGATATATGGCAGGGTTTGAAGCTATTGGTGTATTTGCACTGGGCTTAATTTTAATTTTATTAGAGCTCTTTGTGTTTCCTGGTCTTCTAGTCTTTGGATTGCTTGGCGTAGTATGCATTGTCGGTTCCCTCATTTATTCAATGGTGGATCCTCTTAATTTAAATTGGGATGGTTCTGTGAACTTTTCTGAGCTTGGGGTTTTGTTGGGTGACCCTATTACTAATGTTTTAATTGCATTTATTGGTGCATTTGTTATTGCCTTATTTTTGATGCGGTACCTGTCATCTATGCCAATGACGCGGTGGATGGTGTTAGATGAGGTTCAATCGCATGGCCCGGCATTGAATTCTTCAGATAATGAAGATGGTGGAGGCACTTTGATTGGCGTCATGGGAACAGCTGCCACAGACTTAAGACCTTCTGGTTCAGTTGTTATTAACGATAAGAGGGTAGATGTAATTTCGAGCGGAGCTTTTATCAGCGCAGGATCTGCAATAATTGTGACCAAGCATGAGGGGTCAAAAGTGGTCGTTGAGCTTAGTTAATTTAAGTTTTTTATCGTTAATAAAATATTGTGAATAACATGTGAAAAACTTTGTGTTAAAAATATCAAAAGATCCTGACATTTATTTTATCCTTAACTAAATATTGAATGTGTTAGGAACAGTTAAACTATAGGATTCATTTCAATTTAATTTGCAATTACAACCGATAAATGGCTTGAACTGAATTGTTTGGGGTCACTTCAGGGATCACTCAAATCTCTGTATTTACTGCATCTGCAGTTATAAAGTATTATAAATAATATTAAATTATTATGCTTTGGTAGAAGAAGATTTAGTGCATGTCTAATATGCAAAAATATAGAATTCCTGAGGTTTTGCCGATATAAATACGCTTTGAAGTTGGGAGTTGAGTAATGAAACTTTTCAAAGTTTTATGGTCGTATATTAATTGTTAATAATTTGCGAATATTACTGATTTTAAGTTTATCCATGCTCGTCTTCGTATGATCTATCAGCAAATCTTACCTGATTATCAATGAAGGTCAGATGGACATCACCGATTGGGCCGTTCCTTTGTTTTGCGACAATGAACGTTGCTTCTCCTTCAAGACTTTCTCTTTCATCATCATCTTCAGCGTAATGCTCTGGTCTCATTAATAGGGCAACGACATCGGCATCTTGTTCGATTGATCCTGATTCACGTAAGTCACTTATCCTGGGTCTGCCGCCCTTACGTTCTTCAGGGTTCCGGTTAACCTGAGCAACGACAATAACAGGAATATGTAGCTCTTTTGCTAAAGCTTTGAGCCCACCGGATATTTCAGAAATTTCAATTTGCCTGTTATCATTGCCGCGTTTTGTGTTTGAGCGCATTAACTGAAGATAATCAACGACAAGCAATTCGATGCTGTCTCTTTGTTTCATGCGTCTGGCCTTGGCTCTCATTTCCATGATGCTGATGCCGGGGGTCTCATCGATAAGCATTTTACTTTTGGATAGTTCTCCAGCGGCCTTCAGTAGTTTAGGGAAATCACCACTGTCTGGAATTCCTGCTCTTATTTTTTGGCCGTTAACACGAGCCCTGCTGCATAGGAGTCTCTGAACTAAGTCTTGAGTGGTCATTTCAAGGCTGAAAATTGCTACTGCTTTCTCTTGATCAACGCTCACATGTTCCGCAATGTTCATTGCGAGTGACGTTTTCCCCATGCTGGGCCTAGCTGCAATTACAATCATTTGGCCCGAATGCATACCGTTTAATAGTTTGTCAATGTCCCTGAAACCAGTGGCTAAGCCCTGAATAGTTCCTCGGTTTTCATACATTGACTCAATGTTTCCAATTGCGGTATATACATGATCCTTCATGCTGATGTCAGCGTCGGCTTTGTCTTCGCTGTCACCGATATCAAGAATGTTTTGTTCCACTTCATCTAAGATATGCGAGGCGTCACCTTCGTGGGTATATGCAGAATTAATGCAGCCGGTGCATGTCGATATTATTTCTCTTAGAAGGTGCTTTTCCTTAACTATTTCGACGTAAAAATCGAAATGGCTTGCGTCAGGTACAAAGTCAATCAGTTCCAATACTGCGCTCGGTCCTCCGACAGAGTCCATGAGATTCTCTCGCATCAGTGCTTCTTGGAGGGTTATAGGATCGATAGGTTTGCCCTCGTCAGCTAAATTTATTAGCAGCTCAAATAATGTCTTGTGGGCAGGCACATAAAAAG
>JABSSR010000332.1 GCA_013213965.1 Verrucomicrobiales bacterium
ATTATCTGGATTAATGGAATGCTGGAAAAGATTTTGCGCCTCTTGCCTCATGCTAGCAATCATTACAACAATAGCGTGCGGAGCCCAGCCATTACACGAAGAAATAGACAAGATCATTAAATCACAGGCCAGTGGCATAACGGCAACAACCAGTAGTGACGCTGAATTCTTCCGACGCGTGCAGTTGGACATTGCAGGAACTATCCCTGATCCTCAGCAAGTACGAGCGTTCCTAAACGACAAGTCGCCACAAAAGCGTACTAGACTCATAGACACGTTGCTAACCAGCAAAGCTTTTGCAAATCACTGGACGGACCGGCTCTCTACGATGCTACTTGAGCGACAATCTCTGGGCAAGGTAACCGATGAAGAATGGCGGGGATACTTGAAGAAAACAATACAAGAAAATCCGCGCTGGGACCAGATGGCTAGAGAAATGCTCGCCGCGACAGGAAAGGGCATTTCCCGTTCGGCAATGAAATTTCTCGGTAATGGTGCCCATCACCGACTGACTGAGGATGTAGCGCGACTGTTCCTTGGAATGGATCTTAAGTGCGCCAAGTGCCATGACCATCCTTCAGTAAATGAATGGAAGCAGGCACATTACTGGGGCCTTTATGCCTACCTCAATCAGACAAAACAAGCCACCAATTCAAAGGACAAGAAAGTCTACTTCGTTGAATCTTTGGCTACCGGGAAGGTCAAGTTTCAATCAGTCTTCGAGGACAATGAGGAAGAGACCGGGCCCAAGCTGCCAGGCGGATCTGAGGTTCCAATACCAACATATGAAAAAGGGAAGGAATTTGATAAACCGGCGACAGATGGCTTGCCGGCAGTGCCCAAGTTCCGCCCAAGAGAACTCTTGGCACGTGATTTACCAGTGAAAGAAAATACCTACTTCGTACACAACGCCGTGAACCGTATATGGTTCCTGATGATGGGACGTGGGCTAGTGCATCCACTAGATGAAATTCATGGAAAAAATCCGCCTTCTCATCCTGCTCTGATAGCAGTTCTGGCTAATGAATTTGTTAAACATCAGTTCGAGCTAAAATGGCTGATCCGTGAAATTGCACTCAGTCAAAGCTACCAGCGCAGCAGCATGTTACCTGAGGGGATCAAGACAGTTGAAACTAACAGCTACCGAATAGCACATCCGAAGGCCATGACACCAGAACAACTTCTGAAGGCAATTCTCAAAGCATCCGGAAACTTTGAAAAAGTGTCAGCTATGAAAGCTAGTACAGATGCAGAGAAATTTGATCGTCGCGGCTACTTCAGCGGAACACACAATGATATGCCAAAATCCTATGAGGAAATACGTGCAATCTTCATGGAAACCTTTGCCCAACCGGCAGGTGAAGCTGAGGAGGACTTCCTTCCTGGATTAAACAAATCACTGTTCTTGATGAACGATCGTCTCATCATGCACTGGCTAGAACCGCACGATAGTAATCTGGTGCAGAGACTCGGAAAAATGCAAGAGGACGGTAAAATATCAGAGGAAATGTATTTGTCCGTTCTGGCACGTTTTCCAGATAAAGAAGAAGCACAGACAATTACAGATTACTTAGAAAAAAATAAGAGTCGTCGCGATGCGGCACTTGGTGAACTGGTCTGGGCACTGTTAACCTCGACGGAGTTTCGTTTAAACCACTAATGAAAACGGCTCCACACAAATATGCATGCGCCAGCGTTGAGCACGGTATTTCACGGCGTCAGGTGCTCGGCACGTTGGGCGGGGCCGCCGGTTTCGGGAGCCTATTACAACCGGGAATTGCCAAGGAAATCGCCAAACAGAAAAAGCAAGTATGCCTGATCTGGCTCGATGGCGGGATAAGCCAGTACGAGAGCTGGCATCCTCTACCACAAAGCAAATTCGCTGGGCCATTCCGCAGCATCAAGACCAGTATACCAGGCACTCACTTCAGTGAATTGGTTCCACATACCGCTAAGATAGCCAACAAGATTTCAGTCATTCGAACAATGGCAACAAAAGATCCTAACCATTCGAGTGGCGTTCCTCGCATACAACGTGGAGACCCGGTCGACCGCGGTGTGGAATATCCATACATCGGGTCAGCGATAGCCAAGTTGCTCGGACCCGCTAATCCCAAGCTGCCTCCATACATTTGGATCAAGCCCGGGAACGGTGGTTTCATTGCCCGTGAAGCGGGTTTCCTCGGTGCTCAGTACGGAACGCTAGCGCTCGGTGATGGTAAGCCTCCAATACATATTCATCGGCCAGATGCAATATCAGCCGAAGCCGACGCTGCTCGCAATGCCCTCCGCAAGAAGGCCAATGAAAGATTCAGAACATACCGTAACGCCTCCGAGATAGATGCCTACGAGACCAGTTACGACATGGCCCAACAGTTAATGGAACGCAAGGACGTTTTTGATGACAGTGAACTCGATCAGA
>JABSSR010000333.1 GCA_013213965.1 Verrucomicrobiales bacterium
GATCCATTTCAGGAGGAAAAGTTTTCACTAGTCCTAAACAGGACATGGATTGGTTGAATAAAAATCTTGCATTAATTACTGCAGATTCATGCCACGGCGAATTGAAGAAAGCTTGGGAATCCAGTGACCGGCAAATTTTTATAGGGGGCAATATTGAGCTTAACAAAGCAGACAGCCAGATTCAGAAAGCATATTTGAGTTCAATATCCAAAAAGGTCAACCCACTGAAGAAGGAGGGCAAGGCAGAATTTGCGTATACAAATTTTGGCAAACCCGGGAAGATAATTGAACGTAAAGAGGACCAAGAACTTGGGGTCGTTCAGCTGCGTTTTTCAAATAATGTGAGGTTAAACCTTAAAAGTACCGATTACGAGAAAGATTCGATATCCATTGGTATAAGGATCGGTTCTGGAATGTTATCCATGCCTAAAGATAAGCCTGGTTTGGCAACAGTTACATCAGCAGTCTTTACTGCGGGAGGATTAAAGCGTCACAGTACAGATGAACTGCGGCGCATTTTTGCGGGTAAGACTGTTAGCGGATCTTTTGCAGTAGATGAAGATGCTTTTATTTACAGCGGTTCAACTAATCGGAAGGACCTTGACGAGGCTCTACAATTAATGACTGCTTATATAGTTGAACCAGGTTATCGAGAGGAGGCCCTGAGGCAGTTCCAAAATCAACTCGATCCTCTTTACACACAACTTGCTCATACCCCTATGGGAGTGCTCCAGAACCGAGTTAATAGATTTCTCAAGTCTGATGATTTTCGTGCTGGATTTCCTTCTCAGCCTGAAATTACGATGAGGACTTTAGAGGAGGTCAAGGATTGGCTTTCAGATACACTTGAAAACGCATATATGGAAATAGGTATAGTCGGTGACTTTGAGGAGCAAGTAGTGATTGATGCTGTTTCAAAAACGGCGGGAGCCCTTCCAGAAAGAAGAGTCAACAAGCTGGATTACAGTGGCGAGAGGAGAATTAATTTTCCTGAAAAAGGTCAATCCAAGGCATTCGTCTTTGATTCTGAGATTCCTAAGGGAATGGTTGGAGTGTATTGGTCGACTGAAGATATATGGAATATCAGCAGGACTCGTAGGTTGAGTGTTTTGGGTGCAGTATTTGCTGATCGGCTCCGCAGTAAGGTAAGAGAAGAATTGGGAGAGGCCTATAGTCCTTATGCACGGCACATACCTAGTGATACCTATAAAGGGTACGGATATTTGATGTCAGTAATAACAGTGGATCCACCTCAGGCCGATAAAATTGTAAATGTGGTCGAGGGCATTGGGACTGCATTGGCTTCAAAAGGAATTACCGAAGATGAACTGGAACGGGCTATAAAACCTTTACTCAATAGCATTGAACAACAACTTCGGCAGAATGCATATTGGCTACGGACAGTATCTCTCAGTTCACAGGAATTCCCTCAAAAGCTTGATTGGGCTAAATCCATGCTTAAGGATTACCAGTCAATTCAGGTTAGTGATATAAATTCTTTGGCTAGAAAATATCTAAGTGAAGGCAACTCAGTCAGTGTTAAAATCGTTCCGAGTGCGTCTTCTTTAGATGAGGCTCCTTAAATATAGTTAATATTTGTATTTACTGTAAATATAACTAATTGATTATGATCTATTTATAAGTTTATTCATTGTCATTCGGTAAGTCTGTTGACGCTGGCAAGACACCTTGCTTTAGTATGCGGCCTTATAGTAACAAACTGAAAACCAATAAAAAATATGCCCACTTTTGGAATTAATGGATTTGGCCGAATTGGCCGGAATGTCTTTAGAGCTATGACTTCTGAACAGCGGAAGAGCGTTGTAGCAGTAAATGATTTGACTGATAACAAGACCCTGGCCCATCTCCTGAAATGGGATTCAACATGTGGTAAACTTGATGCTGAAATCAGCTATGATGATGAAAGCATAACTGTTGATGGGCAGTCAATTAAAGTCTATGAGGAACGTGATCCCGCTAAGCTTCCATGGAGTGATCATGGGGTTGATGTTGTTCTTGAATCCACTGGTTTTTTTACGGCCAGAGAAAAAGCAGAGCTTCATATTACAAATGGCGGTGCTAAGAAAGTTTTAATTTCTGCGCCTGGCAAGAACGTTGATCTGACGATGTGTATGGGGATTAACTCGGATCAGTACAATCCTGAAGAGCATAATGTTGTGTCAAATGCCAGCTGCACAACGAACTGCTTGGCTCCTATGGTGAAAGTTCTTAATGATGCTTTTGGTGTTGAGCGTGGTGTCATGAGCACGATTCACAGTTACACAGGTGATCAAAAATTATTGGATTCTCCTCATAGTGACTTTCGTCGTGCAAGGTCAGCTGCAGTTAATATTATCCCATCGAGCACAGGTGCAGCTCGAGCCATCGGAGAAGTCATTCCTGAAATGAAAGGTAAACTCAATGGTGGTGCATTTAGAGTCCCAACCCCTACAGGTTCGGTTACCGACTTCACTGCCCAGTTGACTAATAAAACTACAGTCGAAGAGATTAATGCTAAGTTTAAGGAGGCTGCTGAGGGAGCCCTTAAAGGAATCCTAGAGTATACGGAGGAAGAGCCAGTGTTAATGGATATAGTTGGGAATCCTCATTCCTGTATTCTCGATGCTGATGTGACACTTGAAATGGGAGGTGATCTTGTTAAAATTGTTGGATGGTATGACAATGAGTGGGGATACAGCAATCGAGCCATTGAGGCAATGAATCTCCTTATTGGTGCATAGATTATATTAATTAGAATTTTTCGAATAAAGGCACCCCAGCTGGGGTGCCTTTATTATCTAACAAATCATTATCGTTAATGCCCAAGAAGACTATCCGTGATATTTCATTGAGTGGACGTAAGGTTCTTGTGAGGTGTGACTTTAATGTTCCGTTAGATAATCAAGGCAATATTACGGATGATACCCGTATCACTGGTGCAATTCCCACAATTAAACATTTGATAGAAAATGGAGTAAAAGTAATACTTTGTTCCCATTTGGGTAGACCCGGAGGGACGAGGAAACCCGAATTTTCTTTATGCGTTGTTGCGGCGAGACTTGATGAACTAATTGGTAAGGATGTTTCGTTTGTTGAAGACTGTATAGGGGAGAAAGTTAAAGGAGCGATCGGTGACTTAAGTGAAGGTGAAGTGTTGCTTTTGGAAAATGTTCGTTTTTACAAAGAGGAAACTGAAAATAATGAAGTCTTTTCAAGGCAGTTAGCAGGGTTAACTGATACTTATGTTAACGATGCATTCGGGACGGCTCATCGAGCGCACGCTTCGACTGCTGGCATTGCTCTTCACGTTGAAGAATGTGCTATGGGTTTTCTGTTAGAAAGGGAACTTAAATACCTTCAAGAAGAATTAAAAGACCCTGCACGTCCTTTTGTTGTAATTTTGGGGGGTAAGAAAGTTTCAGATAAGATAGGCGTTATTAGAGCATTGCTTGATAAGGCGGATACCATACTGATCGGAGGGGCGATGCAATATTCATTTCGAAAGGCTCAAGGTCATTCAATAGGTGAGAGTTATGCTGTTGATGAAGATATTCCGATTGCTCGTATCCTATTGGAAGAGGCTGATAAAAAGGGAGTTAACCTAATACTTCCTGCAGATAGTCTAGAGGCTGATGACTTTTCTAATGAGGCAAACGTCAGAAATATAGAACCTTATGATGATGGAGGCTCAATTCGTGATGGTTGGGAAGGTTTGGACATAGGGGATAGAGCGATCCAAGAGTTTTGTGAAGTTATAAAAGGTGCAGGCACGATCGTATGGAATGGGCCAATGGGTGTATTTGAAATTGATGCCTTTTCTAAAGGAACTCGTTCAGTAGCAGAAGCCGTTGCTGCTAGTGGAGCAATTAGTATCATCGGAGGAGGTGATTCGGTGACTGCTGTTAAGCAGTTTGGCTTTGCCGATCAAATGACTTTTATATCAACTGGAGGAGGGGCCTCTCTTGAATTGTTAGAAGGAAAAGTGTTACCAGGAGTTGCGGCTCTTGATGATATGTAAAATTTCAGAGAGTATTAAAATCAGATTAAATCAATTATAACTATGAATCGTAAACCAATTATTGCAGCAAACTGGAAAATGAATAAAACAGCTACAGAAGCTGTCGAATTCATTGAGGAATTTGAAAATTTGATTGAAGGTTCCAGCTCTGTTGATATTGCAATTGCTCCCGCTTTTATAGCGTTATCTGCTACAAAGGAATTGTTAATTAACAGTGTGACTACCGGACTCGCAGCGCAGAACTGTCATTTTGAAGAGAGTGGTGCTTTTACAGGAGAAATTAGTATCGGCATGCTAAAAGAGATTGGAGTTGATTATGTTATCATTGGTCACAGTGAACGCCGCTCTATTTTTGGAGAGGATGATGCTTTAATCAATGCCAAGGCAAAATCATTACACGCAGCTGGTGTGAATCCAATTTTTTGTATAGGTGAAACATTAGAAGAACGTGATGGAGGTGAAGTTGAATCAGTTCTTAGAAGGCAACTTGAAGATGGATTAAAGGATCTTGATGCTGAAAAAATGATCCAGACCGTGATTGCTTATGAACCGGTATGGGCGATAGGAACCGGGCGCACAGCGACGCCTGAACAAGCGCAGGAAGCTCATGCATTTACGCGTTCGGTGATAAGAGAGATCTTTGGCGATAGTGTAGCTGACCAGATTCGAATCCAGTACGGAGGTAGCGTGAAGTCTGATAACACGAAAGAGCTTATGACGCAGGAAGATGTTGACGGAGCATTGGTTGGTGGGGCAAGTCTTGACCCGGCAAGTTTTGCGGATATTTGCAAGAATGCATCCTGATGAATTAAAGGTTTCTAGTAGAAGATCTACAAGAGAATCAGTTAATTTTATCGAGCGATAGTCATTCCTAACCATACGAGGAATATACCGAGGCAGCTACTTAAGCTTACGTATAGAGTTGCCATCCCTAAAGAGCCTGCGCGAATTAAAGTTAACAATTCTAATCCAAATGTAGAAAAAGTGGTGAAGCCTCCAAGGAATCCAATAATGATAAATAATTGCGCTACTTTATTATTTTCCCATATAACATAGGCTAGACCAATCGCGAAGCACCCTATGAGGTTAATGAGTAATGTAGGATAAGGAAATGAGGGGTCGCCTAAAGTTTTTTTCAGCATTGAGCCCAGGCTCCAACGTGAAATTGCCCCAAGGAATCCGCCGATTCCTACATAAATTAAAGCGATCATTGATTGCATGGATTGACAAGAGTAACCTCTGACCTAGTGTCACGTCCAGTATGAGCAAAAAGATTGTTGTCGCATATTCAGGAGGCTTGGATACTTCTGTCTTATTAATATGGTTAAAAAAGCGCTTTGATGTAGAGGTCATAGCCTATTGTGCCGATGTAGGGCAGGGAGAAGAGTTGGATGGGCTTGAAGAAAAAGCGCTAAGCACTGGAGCTTCAAAGTGTTACATCGATGACTTGAAGGAGGAATTTGCGCGAGATTTCATCTTTCCGATGTTTCAGGCAGGAGCCATTTATGAAGGTAAGTACTGGCTAGGAACTAGTATAGCAAGACCCGTTATTGCTAAGGGTATGATAGACGTTGCAAAAGAAGAAGGGGCCATAGCCTTGGCTCATGGAGCGACGGGAAAAGGTAATGATCAAGTCAGATTCGAGCTCTCAGCAGCCTCTTTGGCTCCTGATCTTGAAATGATAGCTCCTTGGAGAATGGCTGATTTCCGTTCTGAGTTTCCGGGCCGTGCTGAGATGATCGAATATGCTGAGAAGCAAGGAATTCCCGTTCAGGCCAGTGCGGCTAAACCTTATTCAATGGATAGAAATCTTCTGCACATTAGTTTTGAAAGCGGAATATTAGAAGATCCATGGTATGACGCTAGTGGAGAGGATTTCCGTGACATGTATGTTCTGTCAGTGTCACCCGAAGATGCGCCTAACGATCCAGAGCACATACAGATTCTTTTTGAGAATGGAAATCCGGTAGGTTTAAAAATTGACGGTTTATCAGAGTTATCAGGGAAGATTGGTATTTCTCCATTGGGGGAGGAGAATGAGTATACACTATTTTCACCTTATGGGGTCATGATGGCATTAAACTTTTTAGGAGGTAAGCATGGCATTGGCCGTGTAGATATGGTGGAAAATCGATTCGTAGGAATGAAGAGTAGAGGGGTGTATGAGACTCCAGGTGGTGCTATACTATTTGATGCTCACCGGATAATTGAGAGTCTCACAATGGATAGAGAAGTAATGCATCTCCGTGATAGTCTCATTCCTAAATATTCAGAGTTGGTTTATAATGGATTTTGGTTTGCTCCTGAGCGTGAAGCGATTCAGGCTCTAATTGCTGAAAGTCAGAAGAATGTCAGTGGCGAAGTTCGTCTAAAGCTCTACAAAGGCAATGTGATTGCAGCAGGAGTGAAGAGCACACAGACCCTTTATAATGAAGATATTGCTACGATGGAAGGAGGCTCTGAGGAGGTCTATAATCAGGATGATGCCACAGGGTTCATACGGCTTAATGGTTTGCGTCTCCGCACATTTTCGAGAAATAGAAATCTTCAATCAAGTGTGGATTAGTATCGGTTCATTGTAGGGTCGATATCAGAAGCCCATCTATCTATTCCTCCGGCAAGGTTATAGATTTTTTGAAATCCTTTTGATCTCATGTGATGGGTTGCATGTAGTGAACGCATGCCATGGTGGCAATATATAACGAAAGTCACTGATTCAGACCCTCTTAACTTATTAATCGAGTCTATAAAAACTGATGAAGGTATAAGTTCTGCTCTTTTAATGTGACAAATATTCCATTCGTCTTCTTCTCTACAATCAATAATACGTAATAGAGATGAGTTTTTTTATTTAGCCAAATGTTTAGTTTGAATGGGCTTATTTCCATTTAGTCAGGTTATGTGATTCATTCGAATCTAAGGTTCGACAATGACAGTAGTTCCCAAAGAAATGTTATTAAAAAACACTTGTGACATTCTTTCAGGCATTCGAATGCATCCGTGAGATGCGGGATACCCCGGTATATAGCCCGCATGCATGCCTACTCCCCCAGGAGTGATTCGCATGAAATTTGGCATTGGTGCGCCTTCATAAATCAAACCGGGTGGGGGAACGGGTTGTTTGCGCAGATCAACGTCATCGTTGACGATCATGCCGTCGGGTGATTTCCATACTCCATATATATTTGATACATGGTTGGCATTTTTTTGTAATATCTCATATTTTCCTGGTGGCGTTCCATGACCTTCTCTGCCGCTTGATATTTTTGAAATTCCGACCAAAGTCCCACCTTTGTAAAATTTTGCTTTCTGTTCTTTTAAGCTGATTCGAATGAAAGGTTTTCCAGAAGCGGATCCTTCGTCCCAGAATGAGACAGTGTCTATGGGGCCACGTAATTCTGATATTGGAACATTACCGCCCACAGAGCCAAGATATGTGGTTTTCCCGTTTCCGATTCCATATGGATCGATGGTACAACTATTTAGGAATGAACTAAATACGGCGATGAAAAGAAATACTATTTGTGTTTGAGTCACTTGATTAGTTACTTTTATTTATTAAATAATTAACGTTACTTAATTGATTAGGTCAAGGAGTTGAATATTTTGTTTTGGCTTTTTTCTTGTATTAAGAAAGCTTAAAGATCTTTTGAAATAATTGAATCTATATTTTCCTATCGAGTTAATGCCTACATATGATTATCAATGTGAAAAGTGCGGAGAGATCTTTGAGATCTTTCAATCGATGAATGATAAAAAACTAACAAATTGTCCAAACAATTCATGTGGAGGTAAGATGCAGAGATTATTAGGTGCTGGCGCGGGTATTATTTTCAAAGGGTCAGGGTTTTATGAGACCGATTATAGAAGTGAATCATATAAGGCGGGAGCAAAGGCAGATAAAAAGAAAAGTTCCAATAAGAAGAAAAAATCAGAAAAGAAAAAAGACACTAAAAAATCTGATTAATCTGAATGTTGAATAATATTATCTAATGACCGTATTGGTTTTTCATAACTTATAGTGTTTCGTTCCAGATTCAGAGTGGTATTTATCCATGCCTTTAGCCTGTCATTGTTATGTGGCATTGTATGGGTGCATGCTTTAATCCTAACGCCAGAAGCGGTTGAGGATATTAATGGCCGTGAATTTAATAATAAAGTCCCAAAGGATCTACTGGATCAAATCGTAGCTGCAATTGATTCTGGAAATTCGTTTGAATGTAGTGAAGAGGCATTAAATCAATATTTAGGCTCAATTATTAATGTAAGAGAACCAGAAAAAATTGGTAAATTTATTGAATTTGATGGATTGTTTGTAAGGCTTCTTGAGGGTGAATTTGATTTGGTTTTTATTAGAAAAATCTTTGGAAAGGTCGTTACATCCAGCGTGCGTTTTGCTATGAATTCAACCTCATCAGGAATTGAAATAAAAGTTAAGTCGGGCAGGTATGGAATGTTACAAGTTCCGAGTAGATTTATGAATCTCATGCGTTCTGGCATTATGAACGTGGGAAAGGTTCTTGGGGTCGAAAAAAAGGTGCTATCACGACCATTATTGGTTAAGTTAAAAGACGGTTGGATACGACTTGATCCAAGATCTGGAGTATTACCAAAAATTTAGATCACCTGATTGATTTGTGAAATGTTCATTGCATATAGATATTTCCTTGGATTAATTATTACTGCTTTAAGCGGCTCTTTGATTCTTGCTGAAGAGGCGGATTTAAATCCTGGAGCGGACAATCTTGTGAGCAGGAGCAGTTCTCGACAATTCATTGTTCATGGTAAGGATAGTAAGGCGAGGGGAGCCGTTTGCGTTTTCTGCGAACGGGTCAAAGAAGATTTATTGTCTTTATTAAGCCAGAGTGATAGGTGGCGTTACCCAGTTGTGGTTCAATTGAGAGGGGATACAACGAATATAAAAGCTTCATCAATTAGACCCAGTATTTATAAGCTTCCTGGAGGAACGTACCGGCTTCAAATTGATGCTGTCCTAGGAGATTCATTTAATGCGGAAACTTTACGAGACGAGTTAATTCATCTTCTTGTTGCAGAAATCATCCTAAAATCCAATCCTGATATGGAGGCATTGAGTAAGGGTAATATTCTTCCTGATTGGTTAAGAGTTGGATTAGTGGAAGCGATAGAGTACCGAAAGGATCGGGAATCTGCGATGTTGTTTTCAGCCATATTTAAACAAGGCAAATTTATGTCGATTGCTCAGATTTTTGAATCTGAAATCCAAGATATGAATTCAGTTTCTGAAGCTGTTTATAGAACTTCTTGTTGTGGATTAATATTAGCTCTTCTTAGTCAGCAAGAAGGGGCAGATAAGTTGCGAAAATATATTGTCGGTCTTGTCGTCCATAAGGGATCTTCCAGCGATTTGTTGGGGAAAGTTTTTCCGGGAACAGCTGAATCTAAGAACAGTTTGGAAAAGTGGTGGGCTTTAAAATTAGCAGAGCTTGCACAACCAACAGTCACTGATGTTTTATCTCCAATTAAGACTGAAGAAGAATTAGCTAATTGCTTGAAAATAGTATTTCCAGTAAATGCTGAAGGAGTTAATCAATCATTTACGAAGTCAAAGAAAATGGGGCGGAGCATTCTGTCGGTTTTTAAATTTAATTCGAAAGTGAAAAGATCTGAGGGAAAAAGAAAAAGAGATAAAATTAATAAAGGTGAC
>JABSSR010000334.1 GCA_013213965.1 Verrucomicrobiales bacterium
AGGCGAGATTAATTAAACAAAAAAACCGCACTCCCTCAAAAGAGAGTGCGGTTTTTATTATTGGATTAATCTGTAAATTATAGAGCAGAAGAAGTATCAGGAGTATCCAGGAGTTTCAGGTGCTGCTTCAGGTGCTGCTTCAGGTGCTGCTTCAGGTGCTGCTGCAGGTGCTGCTGCAGGAGACGAATCCGCAACCATATCCTTCAGATTCTTTAAAGGACGAATCTTGACCACTTTGCGCGCAGGCTTAGCTGAAACTGTGATCATTTCCCCTGTAAAAGGGCTCTTCATCTCTCTTTCTTCTGTTGCAGGTTTATTTTGTCTTACGATCTTACATAGACCTGGAATTGTGAATGCCCCAGCTTCGCCATTGATTGAAGTGGAGATTTGATTAGTTAACGAGTCTAAAACACTGATTACTTCTTGTTTCTTCAGTCCAGTCTCTTCAGCAATGCTGTTTAAAACTTGTGTTTTGCTTGGTGGTTTAACTGCCATGGTATTTCTGTATTGTTGGTTGTGTTGGGTCTCCCTTAAGAGTTCTTAAATATATATTAACTTATACGATTTTATGAAAGGTCAACCAACAAAAAAGCTAAAAACGCTATAAAAACACATTTTTTTTATTTTCATCATCTTAATGACATCAAATTGAAACCTTACAGCCTGAGTCTTTTTCTTTAAAATTTTAAAAACTTTTGCATTTTGTTAATTAATAACAAGTTATGAAAATTCAGCTTTTTTTGAACGATTTAACTAATATATTTGATTTTATGATAAAAACTTTAAATCAACTCTGCGAATAATCACAGAATCAGCTTAGATCGGAAATTTTAGAATATTTCATGATACAGCCAATTTACATAAATAGTTTATATAATTACATAGACCAGAATTTTATATTTTACTCGGACAAATATTTTTCAGTTTTGATGAAAAAAACCTTATTCCAATCTAATTTATGTCTCTAAAAGTGTAATTATTGTCCTTTTTTTCAAATGTTACCACTCGCATAACGTTAAGCGTTCTTGCCCAATCTGTATCAGAAGCTAACATTTCAGCAAATACGCCAATGAAAAATCGCATTGAACAGAAATTCGAACTTCTGAAAGAGGACGGAAAGTCAGCATTTGTATCCTATGTATGTGCAGGAGATCCCACATTAGAAAAATCATTAGAAATACTACTCTCTATTGATAGGGCCGGCGCTGATATCATTGAGATTGGAATTCCCTTCTCTGACCCCTTGGCTGATGGAATCGTAAATCAGATGGCCGCTAGCCGCGCACTCGACGCTGGAACTACGGTCCCTAATGTCATCAATCTTGTTAAAAGCTTCAGAAAACATTCAGATGCCCCCTTAGTAATATTCACCTATCTCAATCCAATATACAACTACGGTTATAAACGCTTCCATGAGGATGCTTCTATTGCTGGCGCTGACGGAATATTAATTCTTGATCTTCCCCCATCAGAAGAAACGATCAATGAAGAGCTCTGCCAAGCAAAGGGTCTAATTCCTATTCGTTTGATTGCACCTACAACACCCGAAGATAGAATTGAGCAAATCGCAAAAACCGGAATGGGCTTTATCTATTATGTATCGAGAGAAGGCGTTACTGGAAAGCAAACAAGCATAGCTGAAGGTATACAAGAACAGATAGAATCCATTAAAAATCTAACCGACTTGCCAATTGTTGTTGGTTTTGGAATTTCATCTCCTGAACAATCCCGAAAAGTTGCCAGCATGTCTGATGGTGTTGTTGTTGGAAGCGCAATCGTTGATTTTATTTCTGAAAATCAAAATGATTCAAACCTTAATGAACTCGTTTATGATTTTGTAAAACCTCTAGTTGAAGCCTCTAAATCTAATTAAATCTTTTAATGCTAAAATTCACAAAAATGGACGGAGCCGGGAACGACTTCGTTATAATTGATAACCGCGATCTTAATGTCTCGCTAGACAAGGACATCGTCGCAAAACTATGTGACCGGCATAGAGGGATCGGAGCTGATGGATTTATGGCGGTTGAGTCTTCACAAGAAAATGGTGACTATAGAATGCGTTACTATAATTCAGATGGCAACGAAGCCGAAATGTGCGGGAATGGAGCGAGATGTTTCGCACGCTTTGTGTATAACCTTAAAGATCATGAAAACAAGACGATTAGAATTGAGACTGTCGCAGGAATGATCACTGCCGAAATATTCGAAAATGATGTGCAAATAATGCTTAGCAATCCATTTGATCTTAAGCTAAACATTCCAGTTCAAATTAACGGGCAACCTGAGCTCATTCACTTTATTAACACCGGAGTTCCCCACGCTATAATGGTAGTCGATGAACTTGACTCGATTAACATAAAAAAAATAGGATCAGCAATTCGACATCATGAAGTATTTGCTCCAGAAGGAACAAACGCTAATTTTCAAAAAAAAGATTCATTAAATACACTATCCATTCGCACATATGAACGTGGCGTTGAAGACGAAACCCTAGCCTGTGGCACGGGCATCGTTGCAAATGCACTCATCCACGACCAATTAAATGATATCAGTCCACCAGTTTTTGTTAATGTTCAAGGAGGCGACACTCTGAAGGTTTGTTGGGCAAAAGAAAATGATTCGTATAAAAATGTCACACTGACAGGACCTGCAGAAATTGTCTTTGAAGGTAAGATTAATGTTTAAAGGAGCCCACACAGCAATTGTTACACCATTCAACAATAATAATGTTGATGAAGAATCTCTACGTGAACTGATTGATTTTCAGTTCAATCATGGCATTAGCGGAATTGTCCCTTGCGGCACCACTGGCGAATCTCCAACCCTAACTGCATCTGAACATAAGCGCATTATTGAAATTTCAGTTGATGCTGCAAATGACCGAGGCCTTGTAATCGCCGGGACTGGATCGAACTGCACTCACGAGGCAATCGAAATGACTCAATTTGCTGAGACCGTTGGTGCGAACGCCGCCCTGTTAGTATGTCCTTATTATAATAAGCCATCTCAAGAAGGTCTGTTCCAACATTATAAAGCAATCGCAAATGAAACCACATTACCTATTATGCTTTACAGCATCCCTGGGCGTTCAGTAATCGAAATATCTGTTGAAACTCAGGCTCGCCTTCATCAAGAATGCCCCAACATTTGCGCAATGAAGGAAGCGGGTGGCGATGTGAACCGTGTAGTGGAAATCTTAGAAGCATTACCTTCATCATATGAGGTTTTAAGCGGCGACGATGCACTCACATTGCCATTTATGAATAATGGTGCTGTAGGAGTGGTCAGTGTAGCTTCAAACATCATACCCTCACAAATAGCATCGCTTGTCAGTGCAGTTTTAAATAACAAAACTGATGAAGCTGAGAACATTAACGCTGAATGCAAAACCTTCTTTGAAGGCTTACTTAGCCTAGATACTAATCCTATCCCAATCAAAGAAGCCATGGCGTTAACTGGAAAAATTAATAACGAATTGCGCTTACCTCTAGTAGGCCTCAGTGATAGCACCAAGACCGATCTAGTTAATTTACTCTCGGATCTTGGCCTCATTCAAATTTAACCTAGTATTTCAAAATGAAAGAGACCTTAAACATTTTAGTGACCGGATCCCAAGGACGAATGGGAATGGCTGTCATTGATTGCTGCAATAATGATAGTCAGGTAAATGTTTCTGGTGAAATTGATGTGGGCGATTCAATAGATGAGCATATAAATGTCTGTGATGTAATCATAGATTTCAGTACACATAAATTTACAAATGACCTGCTTAGTGCATCTATTGAAAGCGGCAAATCGTTAGTAATCGGAACGACCGGGCATTCTGAAGAAGACATTATATCGATTAAGAAAGCATCTGAAAAACTATCGATAGTCATGGCTCCAAACTTCAGTATAGGAGTCAACGCACTTTTCTGGCTCACAAAAAAAACTACTCAAATTCTCGGTGACAACTTTGATCTGGAAGTTATTGAAATGCATCACAGAATGAAAATTGACGCACCCAGCGGCACAGCTAAGAGACTCGGTGAAATACTAGCTAAAACCAGAGGCGTTTCTTACACTGAAGATACTGTTCATGGGAGAGAAGGGATTACAGGTCAAAGAACCTCTAAAGAAATAGGCATGCACTCATTAAGAGGAGGTGATGTTGTTGGAGATCACACCGTCATTTATGCAAATGACGGAGAGAGGATCGAATTAACCCACAAAGCATCTAGCCGTAACACCTTTGCAAACGGAGCAATACACGCTGCGAAATGGTTATCTGACCACGACTCGGGTCTATATGACATGCAGGATGTTCTTGGTCTCAACTAAACATACCAAAATGATCTGGTGAATCAGATTAATTACGGAATTGCTTTTGGAAGCAATCTTGGAAATAGGCTATCAAACCTTCGTCAGGCCAAAAGGTTACTTCTTCATCATTGTCCTAATCCCGATGATGTCATTTACTCTCCAATCTATGAAACCCAACCTGTCAATTGCGCAAAAGGAACTAACGCATTTTTAAATGCAGCAGCCGATTTCCCATTCTCTCTAACTCCTCAAGAAGTTCTGAACCTATGCATTCAAATTGAATCTGCATTTGAACGTCCACAAAAAAGAGAGGAAAATACACCAAGGAAAATCGATCTTGACATTATTTATGCAGGGACACTTGTTCAAAATTCAAAAACCTTAACAATTCCCCACCCCAGATTGTATGAGCGAAGGTTTGTGCTTGAGCCGTTATCCACAATTATGCCTAAACTCATATTGCCCAGTCAAAAAAAATCAATACTACAGCACCTTACTGATATAGAATCTTCTGAGCAGCCGCTAAGGAAAATTACTTGTACCTGGTAATGCCAAATCAAACATATCAATCCCATCCTGAAAGAGTTACATCATTAAGCTCAAAAAAAGGGAAAGCTACAATAGCAGCTTTAACCGCCTACGATTACCCCACAGCTAAAATCCTAGATGAAACTGGGATTGATCTCATCTTAGTAGGAGACTCTCTAGGCATGGTAGTGCTAGGACATAATGATACTACGGAGGTTACTATAGAAATGATGATCCACCACACATCGGCCTGCAGACCCGCTGTAAAGAATGCCGCTCTAGTAGCTGACCTGCCATACAAATCGTATGACACACCAGAAAAAGCCATTATAACCAGCAATTCACTCGTTAAAGCTGGAGCTGATGGCGTTAAACTTGAAGGAGGAACTGAAATTATACCTCAAATTAATGCCATTATAGACAATGGCATACCAGTAATAGGACATGTTGGACTACTGCCTCAAAGTATAAAAATCGAAGGAAGCTATAAAAAGAAAGGGAAAAGTCCTGAAGAATACTCAAGAATCCTTGCAGACGCCATAAGCCTAGAAAAAGCCGGTGCCGTTGCCATTTTTCTAGAAAACATCGTAAGCGAATTGGCTTCAGAAATTACTAATGAATTAAAAATTCCTACAATTGGAATAGGCTCAGGGATCGATTGCAATGGGCAGATTAGAGTCATTCATGATATCACAGGATTCTTTCCTTGGTTCACTCCATCATTTGCAGATCCTCTATGTAATATTGCCAATGAAATCTCATTAGCCGTAGAAAAATATATCAAATCAACATACTCGTGCGTAATTTGAGAAAACCGGCATGGAGCAATATCCTAATCCACAAATTCACCCATGACCCTATACTTTTTGTACCTTTCATCTAACAATTGATCGATCGGTACGCTTGAAAGCTCCTCGAGTGCATCAAGGATTGAATCCCTCAAATTTTTCGATGCTAAAGAAGGATTAGTATGAGCACCCTTAGAAGGTTCACGGATGATTCGATCTATTATACCTAATCTCTTTAAATTCTTCGCATCCAACTTCATTGCATTAGCAGCATCTGGAGCATACTTACGGTCCTTCCACAAAATCGCTGCGCACCCTTCAGGGCTAATCACAGAATAATAAGAATTTTCCATCATCATTACTCTGTCAGCTACTCCGATACCCAAAGCGCCACCTGATCCTCCTTCCCCAATAATAATAGCGATTACTTGTGTTCTCAACATCATCATCTCTCTTAAATTGTAAGCAATTGATTCAGCAATGTTCCTTTCTTCCGCACCCACTCCAGGATAGGCCCCTGGTGTATCGATAATAGAAATTACTGGCAACTTGAATTTTTCTGCAAATCTCATCATTCGCAATGCTTTGCGGTAACCTTCTGGTCCTGCACTACCAAAGTTTCTTTTCAATTTTTCATCGGTATCTCGCCCTTTCTCATGTCCGATCACTACGCATTTGATCCCATCTATACGCACCAGACCCGCCGGCATTGCTTCATCATCTCCAATATGCCTATCACCATGCAATTCTATGAAATCATCGAAACAAGACGCCACATAATCCAACATCATTGGACGCCTAGGATGCCTGGCCATTTCAACTCTCTTCCAAGCCGATACCGCATATTTCTTTTTCGGTGAGATTTTCTTCTTCGGTGTTTTCTTTGTACTCATATTTACCACATGAATGATTAATTATTTCCTAACGTGAATCGGCGATCCGGATCGAACCAAAAGAGCAAGCTCTTCGATGTCGTCATGCGAAACGAAAAAACCTGTTGCGTACTTATCTTTATCCTCGATTCCAGTCAAAGATCGCATAGAGATTCCCCTACGTTCACAACGAATCTCTTTTGCGGCATTAACATATTCAGTTGAACCGATTTCAACGAAGCGGGTCCCGTCCCCAACAATCAACCCTTTAACTAACGAATCAAAGGAAGAGGGACATGCTTGCGGAAGACGACTCCCAACTAACTCATAGCTTTTAAATAGTTTATCTTCCGAGTTCCTTAACACAATAGTTTTAGCTTTTAAATTGATCAGTATACTAAAACGCAAAGGACAGACTATCAATTGATCACCGGGCTGTAATTTAGATCCCATCCTTCCATTCACATGTAAAATATAACCCACTGTTGTTTCATGCTTTTGCGCAATGAGCCTTAAAGCGTCTCCTCTTTTAACCGTGTATTCTTTTTTACCTTCACCGCTATCCCTTGAAAGCAAATGGTCAGAATTAACTTCACCAATTATTCGATTGGATTCATCAAAATACTTCGATTCCGGATAATATTTAATTAATTCGTGTAACTTCTCAATTCCTCCCAGCAGAGCCCCAGTCTGAATTAATGATACTGCCTCTTCATAAAGATGAGAGCCATGATCTATCTTAATTTTTGGAAGTTTTTTTATTTCATTTACCTGAATTTGCAATTGGCGCTCAGGCTCAATTTGATTGTTCCATATGTAATGAACAACAATCAAACAAAGTGACAAAACACCTAATGAAATAAGCGCAAAGAGGAGTCTCAAATAGACTTTCACTTTAGTTATTTAATAGTTAGAGCAGCCCTCGCCGCTGAAAGTCAAAAACATTTATCCCTTGGGATTTTCCTATCATCTCAACGGTAAACTTCAACAAGCAGACCTCCCACGCGTCATCGACTCCATGAATTACAGCTGCTAGCGGATTTGAGTTTTTATTGGCTCTATCCATAACTTTATCCCGAACGTCATTAAAAGGTTCATTAACGACATCCTCTCGAACTTTGTCCTTACGGAAGCTGAATCCATATTTCAAAATTGATAGATCAGTAGCATTCTCATGAAGCCATTGAGAAAAAGCCTCAGCCTGTTCTCCAAACCCCTCAAATTCCAGGTCAGAGTAAGGTTCCGGTTTTATGATGGTTGGACGATCAGCATGCAATACCCCTTCACGAACTCTAGTCTCATTAACGCTGTCCATTAATTCCGAGATAAGATGAAACTCAAATGTTGTGCTTCCAAAAGTATCAATGCGACGATCAGGCTCCAGCAGGACCTCTGTGGATTCTAAAGCATACTGAATGTCATCTTGAGAATACATTACTTATATTTACGCCTAACAATATGGATAGGCATAATAATATTATGCCCCAATGACAGTGGGATCAACGTAAACAAAATTAAGTGGTAAGAATACCAGCTTTCCAGAGAAAATTATTATTCTCCCTTAATTGATTCGATATGAGTTACGACCGCTCCTACGCTCACCAATTTCTCAGCCTCTTCATCAGGAACTTCAATGCCGAACTCCTCCTCAAACGCCATTACTAACTCGACAGTATCTAATGAGTCAGCGCCTAAATCTTCAATGAACTTCGCCTCAGGAGTCACTTGCTCTTCAGGAACATTTAGGTTCTGAACAATTATATCTTTAACTTTATCTGCAATATTATCGGCCATATAAAATATATTTTAGTTATGTTAACTTGTTGGCTATACCTGCAGCAATACCTTTTATCAAACAATTAAATAAAAGAATTCAGTATTTTTTATAAAAAAACTGAAATGAAAGAAATTACTAAAAAAAATTCAAAATTTTTAGCCAATCTAGTTATTCCTCAGTGCTCGGCTCCTCTGAATTCACAGCTTCAACAATTTCACCTGAAATTCGACTCTTCAGTCGATCAAGTATTAAATCTGCACCGATGAACTTTAAATCGTCTATAATAGCTCGCTTTCTTGAAGACTCCCCTGCTTCATAAAACACATAAGCCAACCCTTTCTTCGCCCACTTCCTCGTATCAATCCGAAAAATAGACTGGAACGGAATTATCTCTCCCTTTTCCGAAACAAGATTGTTCGCATCTGCAGCTAATACTCTTCTGCTATTTATTAATGCATTAACAAAAATAAAAATTGCTCCAATCCAAAGACAAAATCCAATAGTGATCTGACCTTTAATTTCAGGTGTAGAATGAAATTTAGGATTCTTGACCTCCCATCCCTTTTGATTGGATGATATGACTCCATAAACTGCCCAGTCTCGTTTGTCAGTTGCCGCGGCAAAAGCGTTGTAATATCCCTCAAATTCATTCAACCCATCCCCGCCACGCTGCATAGCCGATTCCTTATCTTTGGGGTATTTTTTTATTTTTGCATAATCCTCCCAAGTAGTCTTACGTTGTTGACCTTTCCGAAAAGCATCTTCAGCCTTATCTGGATTCACTTTTTGTAAAACACTTTTACCTTTTGTTGACTTTGAAAATTCCTCCCAAGTCTGCTCTTCACCCCCATCAACATGAGCCTTCTGCAGTAATTTCAACGACTCCTTATCTATGATCGTGTCTGCTCCCAACATGCGCTCTTTAAATTCAAGCCAGCCCTCTCTATTCCCACCTGAATCGAAAGCCTCTTTTGCATAAAAAACAACATTCTTTGCCGGCCATCCAAATTTACCATCATAAAAGAACCAACATCCTCCACCCACAGTCAACAGCAGCATGAGAGCCATTCTCCGGTAATACCAAAAAGCTACTCTGCAAATTATTTTTTCAGGCGATGTCATCAAATACGAATAAATCCTAAGTTTTCAATCTAGCAAGCCTTCACTGACTTGCGAGTCCGTTCAGTAAAGTTTAAGTTTTAAAATAAAGATGAGTTTTGTAAACACTTTCGACAATCACACTAATTGTCAGATTCCTGTGCTGGAAAAGTTTAAAAGGCTTTTAAATCCTGTAAACGATGAAGAGTTTGAGAAACTTGCACAACTATCAGCGAAAATAACCAGACAAAATTTCGGTTATACGATGCGCCTATTTGCACCTCTTTACTTATCGAATGAATGCATTAACAATTGCACTTATTGTGGATTCTCTCGCAGCAACGCAATATTACGAGTCACATTAAATATAGATCAAATCGTTGCAGAAGCTGAACATTTGCACTCATTAGGGTTCAGGAGCCTACTACTCGTAGCTGGGGAACATCCGAAATTTGTTTCAGAGGGGTATCTGGAAGAATGCATTAAAGCTATTAGAAATTTTATCCCATCCATTGCTCTTGAAGTAGGTCCAATGGAAACTTCTGAATATCAAAAGATGGTCACCTCAGGTTGCGAAGCTCTCATAGTTTATCAGGAAACCTATGACCGAAGCACATATAAGAATCTGCACACTAGTGGTCCAAAAAAAGATTTTAATTGGCGACTAGAATGCCCTGAAAGAGCCTATCATGGGGGCTTTCGGAGAATAGGTATTGGCGCTTTATTTGGTTTAAGTGAATGGAAGAATGAGGCCTTGGCCCTTGCTTCACATCTTGCCTACTTACAACGCAAATGCTGGAAAGCTAATTACACTGTCAGCTTCCCTCGCATTCGCCCTGCTGCAGGCGGATTTAATCCCACTCACAACTTAAGCGACAAAGATTTCCTTCAACTTGTATTCGCTTTCCGTATCTCTTTTCCTGAAGTCGGCATCATCCTAAGCACACGCGAATCTGAATCCCTACGCAATAACATATCAAAACTTGGAATCACATCAATGAGCGCTGGAAGTCACACTGAACCAGGAGGATACACAGGAAAAGGAACTGACGATCTTCATTACACCGTTAGGGGCAAACGCATTGAACTGCATAGCGACGATAATCCGAATTCATTTTGCTCCACACAATCCGCAACTGAACAGTTTGAAATAAATGATGCCCGTAGTCCCAAAGAAATATGCGAAATACTTATTGAGAATGGACTCGATCCAGTATGGAAAGATTGGGACCAATCAATTTTATGCTCTAATCACCAGAATTATTGAAATAACTAAATCAATGACCATTACTCTTAACGGTAACAAAAATAGCTCATACCAAGAACCCTTGTTAGTGAATCAACTCTTGTCGTCCCTTAATTTAAAGGGCATTCCAGTTCTCGTTGAACTTAACGGCACTGCACTTAGAAAGAACGATTTTTCATCAACTCATATTAATGATGGTTCCATTATTGAAATAATCCAAATCGCAGCTGGAGGATAATACGAAATTTTCAATTTCTAATCACCAAAAGTCCTGCTATTTTATCTTTCTACCTATAAATGGAAACCGCAGATAAAGAGGAATCTACAAATTCCCTAAATCCTCCAAATACCTTTCAGAAGCGAACGTTATGGAAAGCCATAACCGGGATTTCAATGGCTGTCATTGCTGTACTGTTAGTTAGCGCCGTCATTATTCTAGGTAAAATATTAAGCGTACTACAACCGGTCTTAGTTCCACTCGCTATTGCAGCCATTTTGTCATATCTACTAGCGCCTATAGTCAATTGGACTAGAAAACGATTTCTGAGAAATGTTAAAAACTCTCGAACATGGGCAATCCTCATAGTTTTCTCCGTCACTTCAATCGTTGCCCTGCTCGTTGCTTTAGCAATAATAATTCCCGCATCTCATGAACTCAGTCGACTCTTTGACAAAAAAGCAGAAATTATAGAAAACGCTCAAAAACAATTAACCGAATTCAACATTGGCATTGCCTCTCTTGAGGATAAATTCGGAACCCATAACAAAGATTCATCTTCTTCTGATGATCCCTAGACAGGAGAGAGCCAATTATGGAATAAATTTATTCAATGGGCTAACAGCCCCGAAACGACCACTTCATTAATTAACTTTGTGGGCAAAGCCGCAAATGGCTTCATCGGCATATTAGGATATCTTGTCGGATTTTTTCTCATTCCCGTTTATTTATTCTTCTTTCTTAGGGATTCAGCCTTCATTGAGAGATACTGGGACAAATACATCCCACTAAAGGATTCATCATTTAAAGACGAAATCGTAAGCGTTGTTAAAGAAATCAATGTGTACCTTGCCGCTTATTTTAGAGGACAAGTCGTTGTAAGCTTCATTGATGGGGCTCTTACAGGAGTAATCTTGATGATTTTAGGACTAGATTATGCACTAGTTATTGGAGTTTCACTGGCAATTCTCGGAGTGATCCCTTTTGTTGGTTTCATTTTAACGGCAATACCAGCATTACTTATAGCCCTTGCACAGACAGGCGGCCCTTCAGCCATGGTTGTATTAGCTGTATTCATCGCCGTTCAACAATTTGACGGCCTTGTCATTCAACCCAAGATCGTCGGTGAATCAGTAGGATTACATGCATTAACCGTGATCTTTTCTGTGCTCTGCTGGTCTCTTGTTATAGGAGGAATACTTGGAGCATTACTTGCTGTACCTCTCACCGCTTCAATCAAAGTTCTCTTTCAACGCTACATATGGGAACAAAAGATCCAAAGTAAAATACCCATAGAAGATAGCGTTCAAACAACATAAAACCCATTTTCATAATATTCTGATGTCAGTTGATACAATTGAAATCACAGCCCAAGTTGAAAAAAACGGTAATTGGATTAATCCACTGAGAGAGGAAATGGCTCGAGTTCTGATTGGCCAACATTCACTAGTGGACAGCCTAATAATAGCCCTACTTACCAAAGGACACCTGCTAATCGAAGGAGTGCCCGGCCTAGCAAAAACACTGACCATAAACGCACTCGCAGGTTGCCTTAATGTTGGGTTCAAAAGAATTCAGTTCACTCCGGACTTACTGCCTGCTGATGTTATAGGGACACTCATTTACAGTCCTCAAAACGGCACTTTCTCACCGAGGCTAGGGCCAGTTTTTACTAACTTATTACTGGCCGATGAAATCAACAGAGCCCCTGCAAAAGTTCAAAGCGCACTCTTAGAAGCCATGCAAGAGCGTCAAGTCACTATTGGCGATACTTCATATGAATTACCCGACCCTTTTATAGTAATGGCGACCCAAAACCCGTTAGATCAGGAAGGCACTTACCAACTTCCAGAAGCCCAGCTCGATCGGTTTCTCCTTAAAGTAACTATTGATTACCCCAATCCTGAAGAAGAACGCTCCATTCTTGAGCTTATGAGCAATTCAAATGTTAATTTAAGTACGAATCAAATACTTTCAAAGGAACAGATTGCCGAATCGAGAAAAGTAACTGATTCCATCTATGTGGATGAAAGCATTAAAGATTATATCGTTTCATTAGTTATATCTACAAGAGAACCAGAAAAAATTGATGTTAACCTTTTGCCTTATATCCGATGCGGAGCCTCTCCTCGAGCAACCATAAATCTTACTCTTGCATCAAAAGCCAACGCCTTCATTCAAGGAAGAGGTTACGTTACACCAACTGACGTTAAAAAAGTTGCCCCAGAAATACTTAGGCACAGAGTGCTGTTAACCTATGAGGCCGAGGCAGAACAAATTACGACTGACCAGCTTGTCAGCCAGATATTAGAAGGCGTTCCTGTTCCCTAATTTGATGGATGAACTGACTCAGATATTAAAGGATGCACGACGGATTGAAGTTCGCGCCAGAGGCATGGTTTCAAATGAATTCAGTGGGGAATACCGCAGTTCATTCAGGGGCAGAGGAATTGACTTTCACGATCTTCGTGAATACACACACGGTGATGACGTTAGGTCCATTGATTGGAACACTACTGCGAGAACAGCAGAGCCTTATGTTAAACAGTTCATCGAAAGACGTGAATTAAACATTTATATAGCAATCGACATCAGTTCATCATCAAATTATGGCAGCGTAAAATTCAGCAAGAGAAGAATCGCCGCTATCATTTCAGCAATATTCTCATTGAGCGCTGCAAAGAATGGCGACAAGGTGGGATTAATACTCTTTAGTGACTCCGTTGAATTTTTCTCTTCTGCCAAAAAAGGTTCCGCTAACTGCATGAGAATACTCAGAGAGGTTTTACTCTTTCCTTCCACGAACAAAGACAGTAATCCAGGATGCGCGCTTGAATTCTTACTTAATCATCAATCTCGCAAATCACTAATTTTGCTTGCCTCCGATTTTTTATGCAGTGACTTCGAAAAGCCTTTAAATATTTCATCCTCAAAAAACGATATTATAGCAATCCAATTAGTTGACCCAGCTGAACAGGAACTCCCAAGAGTTGGTAAAGTTCGATTAAGCGATCCTGAAACAGGAAAAACTCAAACCATAAAAACAAACTCTGAAGCAGTTCGTAAAACTTACTCAAGGAATCGCAATCTATGGCAAACAAATCTTGATCAAATATTCGAAAGCAATGGCGTAGATAAAATCACCCTAAACACCAACAATGAGCCCGACGCGGCTCTATCTCTAAGAAACTTTTTCAAAAAAAGAAAAACTTAATCTGATTACTTTTCGAGTATTTCTCTGAACTCCTCTGGAGCCTCTGAAGGCAAATTAGCAGTCTCGCCTTTTTCTGTACCCTGCTCATTAATTCTATCAGCTCTAACCCCAGACCCTCTAGGATCACTCAAGCCACGAGCCTGCGCCGCTTTCATTTTATTTTTAATCCTCTCTTCGTCAAAGTCTGTAGTTAATAATTCTGCAGTAAAGTGGGAAAAAAAACCTGAACCCATAAATAAAATAAGAGCTACCAATAATACTTCGCCTTTCTTTGGCCTCAGTCTTGGGTTGCGATGTCTTTTCGCGAAGAATATTACGATCCCAATAGAAATAACCATGCAAATGGCCATTAAAAGATAGAAATATTTAGGAAAATACATCAGCTACAAGTATTACACAATCTAGGCTCAACTCCATTAAAAACAATTAACCCATATGACCCAGATTAACTCCAAGAATAAGGACGGATTTAAGCCAGGTCCATTTGAATATCATGAAGA
>JABSSR010000335.1 GCA_013213965.1 Verrucomicrobiales bacterium
CCCTGATCCTGCTTTTTATTTCTTCTTCTTTGGTCGCGGTTGGCCGGCCCAAGGCAAGTGCAATTTTCTCAGCGATTTTCAGACTGTTCATGGCCTTTTCAGTTGTGGTGTCTGCTGTCATTTATGCTTCGGTAAATATTTCTTTGGGCGTTCAAGCTTTGATATGTCTTGCGGGATCGATCCTAGGCATAGGGTTAATTTGGCAGGCAACAGCAAAAAGTAAAAGTTCGTCCTTATTACCTTCTTTAGATGTTGTTGGCAGACAATTAAAGTATGCGGTTCCTCTTGGTCTTGGAGCAATGCTTGAGGGCATGGCTCTGGCTATTGATAAAGTGATGGTATCTTTATTTTGTTCCACTGAAGATTATGCAGTTTTTGTGAATGGTGCTATGGAAGTTCCTTTGATAGCGGCAATAACGGTAGCTGCAGGGGCTGTAATGCTGCCTGAAATTGTTATTGCATTTAGCAAGAAGGACCGTTCGACGGCCCTCGGATTGTGGAAACTGATGGTGAAGAGAGTGGCTTTATTTTTATTGCCTGCAGGCTTTCTCTTTTTCTTGGTTTCTGAAGAATTGATGGTGGTTTTGTATTCAGAAAGTTTTAAGGAAAGTGCGGATCCTTTTAGAATTTATATGCTAATGCTTCCAGCGAGGGTCGCTTATTTTGGTTTGTTATTCCAAGGTGCAGGAAAGACGCACCTTGTTCTTTTAAGGGCAATTATCACGCTCTTTTTAAATACGGTACTTACATATTTCTTGGTAAGAAAATTTGGGATGTCTGGAGCTGCTTGGGGCACTGTGGCCGTTGTTTGGTTTTTTGTTGTTCCTTATTGTGTGATTCAATGTAGTAAATTTGTTGAGGCTAGGTGGAATGTTCTTCTTCCTTATCGTTATATTATTGCTGTGGGTACATTGTCCGGGGCGGCGGCTCTGAGTGCTTGGTATCTGAGTGATCTTTTTGAGATTAGATCGGCATTATTCTCAGGTATGCTCAAAGGTTCTATTTATACCTTAGGGGTGAGTATTTTGATGGCAGTTTTCTTTCGTGAAGATTGCCTGCATATATATAAACAATTAAAGTCGAGGTTTCGATGAAGCATCTGCCGTAAAATAATTGCAATGAAATGTGTTACAGTTCTTGGGGCTCGTCCTCAATTTGTTAAGGCTGCTCCTGTCAGTGCGGCGATGATTGATGCAGGAATAGATGAGATCCTGGTTCATACCGGTCAGCATTTCGATTATGAAATGTCTCAAGTCTTTTTTGATGAGCTGAATATACCAGAGCCAAAATATAATCTTGCAATTTCTGGAGGATTGCACGGTCGTATGACTGGCAGGATGTTAGAAGCCGTTGAGGCTGTTATTGACAAAGAAAGCCCAGACTGTGTCTTAGTTTACGGAGACACAAATTCGACTCTTTCCGGGTCTCTTGCAGCCGCAAAGCTTCATGTACCTGTTGCTCATATGGAAGCCGGTATCCGCAGTTATAATAAAAACATGCCGGAGGAAATTAATAGAATTTTGACCGATCATGTCTCTTCTCTTCTTCTGTGTCCGAGCGACACGGCTGTGGAGAATTTACGTAAAGAAGGAATCGATGATGGAGTGATGATGGTGGGTGATGTGATGGCTGATTCTGCTATGCTCGCAAACCGTATAGTCAAAGATAATCCAGCTTACTTGCCTCCCATTGAAGGGTTTGATTGGGGGCAAGACTTTGATCTTTTGACTTTGCATCGTGCAGAAAATACCGATGAAAGATCACGAATTGAATCCATATTTGAAGCTCTAAACAATATAGGAACTCCCTTGATCTTTCCTGTTCATCCAAGGACCCAGAATGAAATAGCTAAAGCTGATATTTTTTTAGCGGAGAACATTATTACCTGTGAACCTCTTAGTTATCTATCGATGACGGCTCTGATGAATAGAGCCTCGCGTGTCTTTACTGATTCGGGTGGTTTGCAGAAAGAAGCTTACTGGGCTCAGAAGCCTTGTATTACCTTACGTGAAGAAACGGAATGGATCGAGACACTAAAGGATAGCGCTAATCAGTTAGTTGGGACAAATACTCAACTTATCCTAGGGGCAGTTGAAAAATCCAATCACGCAACGTTTCAGCCGGCACTTTATGGGGATGGTAATTCGGCACCCCGTTGTGTTTCTGCGATCAATGGATTGTTCCAGAAATAAACATAATTCTTCCCGTTCTTTAATTAAAGAATGAAAATAGCATACATTATTACGTGGAACCTTCGGCATAACGATGGTGTGACCAGGAAGGTCTTTAGGCAGGTTCAGGAATGGCAAGAGCTCGGGCATGAGGTTGAAATTTTTTGTGCTACTGAACTTGAAGGACAAGTCTTGCCAAGAGTGCATTTTTTCTTCAAGCGTCGAATATGGAGTAGTGGTCTGTTTGGTGTATTCTTTAATCGCCGCGCTTATGCTCGT
The DNA here is from genome assembly GCA_013213965.1 of Verrucomicrobiales bacterium. Lineage (GTDB taxonomy): Bacteria > Verrucomicrobiota > Verrucomicrobiia > Verrucomicrobiales > DEV007 > EC70. Next base: position 2,451 of record JABSSR010000335.1, read on the forward strand.
CTTTGCGAATCTGTGAGGAGGTTCACTCCTGACATTGCTTATTTACGTTGGGAATTTCATAAAAATGCCTTAGCTGACCTAATGAAGGATGTGCCGACGGTCATTGAATTGAACACGCATTTTTTAGGAGAGTTAAAACGACGGGCAAGGGAAAATTGGATCGAGAGGTTAAGATACTGGTACCACAAGCTCACTCATAAAAAGTTTAATGAGGTTTGTTCTGGGTTTGTTTCTGTTTCTAAGGAAATTCTTGAGAAGGGAGGCTATGAGCAGCTTGGTAAGCCTACCTGCTATATACCTAATTCTATTCCTATTGATCATTCAAATGATCCTGTAAGCTATTTTGCGAAGCCTAATTCTATTCCGCGACTTGTATTTATAAGCTCAGGAATTCAACCCTGGCATGGACTTGAAAATTTACTTCAGTTAGCCGAAGCATCGAAGGGCGAATTGGAATTTGATCTGATAACGGGATTTGATGCGGATGAAACTATTCTGCCCGAGAATGTGAGGTTCCATGCTTTTTTAGAGAGAGATGAATTTCTTAATGTCTTTGAAGGAGTCGTTGCGGGAATAGGATCTGCGGGCCTTTATGAAAATGAGATGGAAGAAGCTTCCGTATTGAAGGTCAGGGAATACCTTGCAGCAGGTTTGCCTGTGATCGTTCCCTACACAGACACGGCATTCATGGATGATGACCTTCCTGATTGGATACTGCAAGTCCCTAATGAGCCTGGATCTCTCCTAGCATCTAAACAGAAAATATCAGATTTTGTCAAAGTAATGAATGGGCGAAGAATTCCTCTCCAAGAAGTTTCTCCTTATGTTGGCAGTGAGCGTTGGGAGACTCAGAGGGTAGATTTCATGGAGAGTGTTTTAGTTTCTTCATCCGAGTCAATTTAGTTATAACAATATTAATTTTAATAATGAGATCCTTAAGATTTAAATATACTCATATTTCTATTTTAGTCCTTTTGGTTCTGATCACAATTGATCGTTCAATGGCTCAACCAGTACTATTACCTTTGGGCGTTGACCCTCAATCTGTAATTGATAATCACCCGGAAGGAACAGAATATAAGTTGAGCAAGGGAGTGCACCGTGGTTATGAAATTAATTTGAAACCTGGTGATACTTTGACCGGCATTGAGGGGGCGATTCTTTCGGGCGCGGAACTGCTTACTGGTTGGAAATATGAGGATCCTTACTGGGTCCATGAGGGTCCGCATTCGAAAGTCATACCACCATTAGATGATGAGACACGGGTCTGGGAGACCAGAGCGAATTATCCTCATGACCTCTTTTGCGATGATGTTCCTCTTATACAGAGAATGAGTCGATCCTTGTATCTTCGTGAAGGTAACTATTGGTTCTATGATTACGATGAAGATAAAATTTATATTGGATTTAATCCTTCTGGCTGTGAATTGGAGTTGAGCGGATTGTGTCGTTATGGATTAAGTGCACAGGGCCGAGGTGTGACGTTGCAGGATTTGCGTTTTGAGAACTATGCGACTTATGATCTTGATCCCGTAGTTGATTTGGGTCCAGAGGCAGTAGTTGAAAGATGCACTGTTTCCGGGAGCCATTGCATAGGCATTCGAATTTCGAGTAATTCAATCATCCGGCACTCTGCCTTCAATTACAATGGGCTCGCTGGATTGCATAATGGAGGGAATGAAACTCTAATAGAATATTGTGAGTTTGGCCAC
>JABSSR010000336.1 GCA_013213965.1 Verrucomicrobiales bacterium
GAAGAGGGAGCGACCCCAGAAGTCATTGCTGGTAATCTCAAGCTAATTATCAAGTCGCTAAAAGAGCATAATTCAAAGATGCCAATTCTACTATGTAATGTTTTCCCTAGTTCAGAGTCTAAGAAACGTCCTACAGAAAAAATAAAGAAGATTAATGAGCTTTATTTTAATGTAGTGAAAGGAGATTCACAGATAACTGTGTTAGACACATGGGTGCTCTTTGCTAATGGGAAAGGAGATGCCAAGAAATTAGAATTCCCTGATCTTCTACATCCCAATAAGGCAGGTTATGCGAAGTGGGCCTCGGCCTTGCGCCCGGTACTAGCTACTCATGAGTTCATTGAAACAGATACTGATTCATTTAAAATGGAGCCAGGATTTGAGAGTTTGTTTAATGGGAAAGATTTGTCAGGTTGGGAATTCCGTGATCGTAAAACATTAAAGCCTACGGATGTTTTCGATGGCAAGAAATCAACTCAAGACGGACGCTATGTTGCTATAAACGACAGGCTAGTAGTTACGACTCCTCCCGAAGGAAGAAGATTTCAGATAATTTGGACGACTAAAGATTTTTCAGGTGATTTCATTTTCAAAGCCGAATTTCGTGCCACTCCTAATGCGGACAGTGGTATTTTTATACGTAGACCTCAACTCCAGTGTCGTGATTATCTGCTAGCGGGACCTTGGAAGGATTTGAAAAAATATAAGCCTCAGGAATGGAATGATATTGTCGTAACGGTCAGAGGTGGAGTTGCTCATTGCACTTGTAACGGAGAAGTGCTGGATGATGAGTTTAAGATTCCGTTAAGCGGACCGATAGGGTTTGAAGGTGATAGGGGTCAAATGGAATATCGACGCATTCGTTTAAAGAAAATTAATTAATATATCTAGATATAAATTAAGTTTTTTCCAGATTTAATAATCACTTAAGATAAACGTATGAATCAAGTAATGAGATGGTCCTTATTAGTGATCTTTTTTTTGAGCATATCACCTGATTTATTTTCGGCTGATTGGCCGCATCAGCGGGGGCCTCAACAGAATGGTCTCATGTCTCCAGATTCAATTGACTCTTTGAATTTGAAAGATGAACCGGAGATTCTCTGGAAAGAGGCAGTAACTGATGGGTATGCTGCTCCAATTATAGTTAAAGATATAGTTATTTATGGCGACCTGCAGAGAGGTAAAGAGACCTATACTGCTATAAAATTGGGTGATGCCCAACCTTTGTGGAAAGATGTTCTTGATTCTCCTCATAGAGCCGGGATTGGAACAGGGCCTCGGTGCGCTCCAGTAAGTGATGGTGAAATCGTTCTGCTTCAGTCATGTAAAGGGGAGTTGCACTGTCTTGATCTCTTGAGTGGTGACCTTCTGTGGAGGAAGAATTACACAAAGGATTTTAATTCGCTATATATTGGAGAAAAAGGCAATGCTCTTGGGGCATCTCGGCACGGGTACACAGCGAGCCCCTTCATAGACGAAGACCACGTCATTACTTTGGCTGGAGGAAAGGGCGCTGGTATCGTCTGTTTGAATAAAAAAAATGGGAAAGTAATATGGAAATCACAAGATGATCAGGCGGCCTTCTCGCCTCCAATTGTGACTACTTTAGCTGGGGTTAAACAGGTCGTCTGTTTTACCGTAAAGGGATTGGTGGGTGTTGACAGAGTCGATGGAAAACTTTTATGGAGAGTGCCACTGTCAACTAGTTATGGGCGGCACGTTGTGGCTCCCACAATTTACAATGATATGGTCATTGTAGGTTCTCATGAGGTCGGATTAATTGCCGTGAAGGTTACTGCAAAGGGGAAGGAATTGATCGCTGAGGAGTCTTGGAAATTAGGTAAGGACATGGCTCCAAATTTTGCTAGTCCGATATGCATGGGTGATAATTTGTATTTATTGGCAAAAAAACAAGTCCTGTGCATAGACGCAAAGACTGGAAAATTAGCTTGGTCCAAGGACGGAAACGTAAAGACCAGTGCAGGACAGGCTTTTGCGGCGTTCGTTGGACTAAAGGATCAAGTGATGATGTTAAATGACATGGGAGAACTCATTTTATTTGAAGCTGATCCTGACTCCTATAAAGAAACTGGTCGAGTGCAAGTCTGCGGCAAGAACTGGTGCCATCCTGCATATTCGAACGGGAAATTGCTTATAAGGGATTCGAGGAAACTTATTTGTCTTGATCTCAAATCATGA
>JABSSR010000337.1 GCA_013213965.1 Verrucomicrobiales bacterium
CAATGCTCCTGTCTCTTTGTCTTTAGCCAAATGCCCTCCCTTCTTATCAGCTTCAGTTCTTTGCGTCACTTCCATTAGAAATGAAGCCCCTGTCTGTTTAAAAATATTTAGGATTTCAAAATCAAGTGTTGCCCCAAGGTTATCAGAATTGGATATGAACGCGAACCTTATGCCTTCATCTAGCAAGCTATCTAGAAGTCCGGTACCAAGTAACGAGGCGTATACGTCTCCGTGTCCTGGTGGACACCACTCAAGTTTTCTCGAATCAGGAAAGTTAACTGCGTCAAGGGTATCAGCATTAATCTTTGGAACCCTATTCTGCATGAGTTCAATATTTTCTGGATTCCCTAGCTCAGGATACTTCAATAAATAAGACTTAGTATCATCACTAGTAGAAAAACTATTCATTAGCAAAAAACGTAGATCTTCACAATAATATGATCGTAAGTAAGAGAGCTGATTAACAATAATATCTAAAAAGTTAAGCCCTTTTCTGACTGGGAGGAGCGACTTTACCTTATCAAGCCTCATCCCAGTTCCCATACCTCCATTCAGCTTAATGAGAACAGTTTGTCGCAAGGAATTAATAAGCTCCTCATGGTTACATCGCGGCAAATCTTCATAGTCATTCAACTCAAAGACTGGCTCTATAGAACCTTCAGATATCTTTACATCATCGCCCCTACAAAGTTGCTCATATGCTCGTTGAAATGCACGAATAGAAGCTTGATTAAGGTCAGCTAACCGCATTTTTTCAATAGGGCAATCAACTCTTCTGGTCATCAATTATCTGTTCTTATAATAATTTTCCGTACTTTCCTACTTAAGTAAAGTCATCACAAAACAATTAACTCCTCCCTCTGAACTTGATAAGATGAGTTCTCCTCCATGAGCCGTAGCGATGACTCGCGCAAGACTCAATCCCAAACCAAATCCTGATTTACCTGGACCTCTTGCAGTGTCGACCCTATAAAAACGCTCAAATATTTTCTCTTTTATTTCATCTTCAATCGCTGGCCCGGTATTACTAATTGATATTTGGTAAGCATTCTCAGTGTTTTTCAACTCACTGATTATTTTTCCACCTTCAGAAATATTATACTTAGTAGCATTAGTCAAAAGGTTTGATATAGCTAATCTCAAAAGACGCTCATCCCCATTCACCACAAAGCCTGGGCTTCCATTTTCCGATTGAAAAGATATTCCCTCTTCGGCAGCTATCACTTCAGCGTCCTCAACTATTTCGGACATTAAATCTGAAAGATCCAGCTTTTGTTTTTCTATAATTAAACTACCAGCATCTGATCTTGAAAGCATCAATAGACTATCAATTATTGAACGTAACTGTCCAACTCTATCAAGAAGATCTACTAACAGCGTATCATGCTCACTCCGCTCATCGTGATCCTGTAACGCTGCCTCAATCTTGCCCTGCATCACTGCCAATGGGGTTTTTAACTCATGTGAGGCATCCGCACTGAACCGCTTCATCTGACTGAACGAGGATTCTAGCCTGTCCATCATTTGATTAAGCACACCGGCCAATCTGCCCAGTTCGTCTTTTGAACTCACTCCTTTCACTCTCGCCTCCAATCCCTGAGGTGTGATATTTTCAGCTGTAGCAATAATTTTTTGTATCGGACGAACAACTCTTCCAGCTATCCACCAAGCACCAAATCCGATAATAATAAGAGCAAGTGGCAACACCTCAAAATACCTTCGCATGAGCTTAGATATCTCATCACGAATTTCCTTTAAATCTATTGCCATCCGAACTTTGTAACCATCAAATGTCCTACACATTACTCTCCAAGTTTTATCTTTATGATCTACAGTTTCATTGGATCCCCCAGGCTTCCATTCGATACTCTTTCCAGGTTCTGGCCAGTCCGGTTCTTTATAGATCTGATTACCTTCGATGAGCGCACCTTCCAATGATAACGGTGACCGATTAATAATACTCTCATTAAGATTTTCAATTTCAGCCAGTTCAATTAGTCTCACCTCAGCTCTTTCAGCGCTCAAAGTTCCCACTAATTGAGTCTGAAGCAAACCACCCTCCTCCATCGCCTGAGCAGTTAAAACCATGTCTGCAGTGAATCCCTTTAGCTCATAATCTGCCTCCTCAGTCATAGTCTTTCGGACCATGTTTGAAGTAAATCCCAAAAAGACTAACAGTACAGTCCCTGACAACAATGCAGACCACAATGCTATTCGAAACCGAAAGGAGAGCGACACCGCTTATCCCTCCTCTGGATTGTCAGGATCTTGCATCCGGTACCCTACTCCCCTCAGAGTCTCTATTAATTGAATCTCTCCTTCAATATCAATTTTTGATCGTAAGCGCCTAATATAAACATCTACAAGATTTGTGCCCGGATCAAAGTGGTATCCCCATACCTGTTCAAGTATCTGAGTTCTTGTCAGGACACGACCCGGAGCCCTCATCAGAAATGCAAGAAGAGAAAACTCTTTAGGCGTCATCTCAATCTGAACACCTGATCTCACCACTTCCCTCTTCATAAGATTAGCAGACAATGTTCCAACGCTTAGAACACTCATGCCCGTTTCAGAAGAACGTCTCCAAACTGCTCTCAATCGAGCAATGAGTTCTTCAACAAAAAACGGTTTAGGAAGATAATCATCTGCGCCTAAATCCAATCCTTCTATCCTATCTTCGGTCTCGCCCCTAGCTGTAATGATAATTACCGGAACATTATTGTGCCCCTCACGTATCATCTTGAGGATTTCAAGACCACTGCGACCAGGCAACATTACATCCAGAACTATAGCATCATAAGATTTTGTCATCGCATGTTCCATGCCCGAATCACCATCCTGGCAGTAATCCAATACAAAACCTTCTTTTTCTAATCCATTCTTGATGAGTTCGCCTATTTCAATCTCATCTTCGACCAGTAAGATCTTCACGTTAACAATATTACTCTAGCTCTGTAAAATTACAACGTATTGAAAAAGAATAATTACCATGTAACAAAGGGTATCAAAATAGACTCAAAACCAGCCACTTATCACTGAAGCAATCCAAGAATCAATGATGGAAATACCCCACAAAGAATTACACCAGTAAGAAGAACTATAATCACTGCCTTTGACAATGGATTAACCTCAAGAGTCAATTCATCACTATCTTGGTCAGATCCTCCCCAATACATTACTCGAATAATTTTAAAGTAATAATAAAATCCAGCAGCAGCACCCAATACTGCAAAAGAAACGACGTACCAAGACCCTGAGAATACTGCATATTGAATCGCTATATTAAACAAAAAGAACTTTCCAAAAAAGCCTACGGTTAAAGGAATTCCAGCAAGAGAAGCGATACCAACAAGCATTGCAAATGCCAACAAAGGGGAACGTGCACCTAGGCCCTTAAGGTCGTCAATGCTTTCTCCATTCGTGGCTGCACTTACAATTGTTAACACTAGAAAGCATAGCATTGTCATCAATAAATAACCGGCCAAATAGAAGGAAATTGATTCCATCGAAGAAGGTCCGATTAATTTTGATTGAAAATCACTTTCCATAGCAGGCAAAGCCATCATTAAAAAGCCAGCATGAGCGATACTTGAATAGGCAAGTAACCTTTTAACGTTTGTTTGTTTAATGGCCACAAAGTTTCCAAAGAGCAAAGTCACACAAACCAAAAAGGATAAAATCAAAATTACAGAACTTGCAGTTAAAGATGAATTAAGGAAAGGCTCTATCACTCTGAGTAAAACAATGAAACCTGCCGCTTTAGATCCGACCGAGAGAAATGCAGTGATTGGCATTGAGGTGCCTTGATAAACATCAGGAACCCAAATATGAAAAGGAACTGCTGCCACCTTAAACCCAAGCCCCACCAGGAGAAGAGCAAATGCAAAGATAATAGGTTTCCTCTCAACTTTTCCAGAATTGAGCACGTTCGCAATCTCATTGAGTTCAAATTGACCAGTCACACCAAATATCCAAGCAATCCCATAAACTAAAAATCCTGTAGATAATGCTCCTAGAACTAAATATTTTACTCCTGCCTCAAGGGAACCGACATTACGCCGCATGAAAGAAACAAGCACATAGAAACCAATAGTAACTAATTCCAATGAAACAAAAATGGTAATCAAATCCTTTGCTGAAGCCATCCACATAAGTCCAGCACACACAAAAATAGGAAGGCAATAGTACTCACCGATTCCTGAAAATTCATTACTCTGAGAAGTGTATTTTTTTAGAACAGGAGAAAAGTCCTTAGCTAAAACGAGAACAAGTAAAGTTGTGAGTATTGCTATCGCCTTATAAAATAGAGCCCATTTATCAACGTGGTATATCCCCCAATGATCATAGGGAACTTCAGAAGAAGGGACTGTAAAAATCAAAAATATTAAGACAACAAAAAGACCACTGACCCCTAATACTGCAATCCTGGAACGGGATCGGTTAGATGAAAATGCCTCAACACCCAGCATCGTAAAGCCAAGCAATAAAATAAGGATCTCAAGATAATATGCAGGCATAAATTTATCAGCTCGGTAACATGCTTAAAATTAAGTTGGGAAAGAAACCAGTTAACAAAAGTACGGCTATCATTAATATGATCGGGATCTTATTTAATGAATCACGCCTCACCAAGGTCAGGCCTCGAGTCGAATCACCTTGGAAAATATTTCGATAAGCTCGCAGCATATAAACGGCGGATATGACAACACCCCACAAAGCTAATATCGCTGCTTTTTGAAGGTTTCCTACTTCGCCAGCGCCATTAAAAGCACCAAATAAAATTGTTACTTCAGATGCAAAGTTAGCAAATCCTGGCAAGCCAATCGAAGCGAAAGCAGCGAACCCAAAACTCACAGCTAAGAACGGAACCTTGCTAGTCAAACCTCCTATTTCTGAAAGCTCTAGCGTGTTTAATCTTTCTCTAAGCGAACCACACAAGGCAAAAAGTAATGCAATCGAAAGGCCGTGCGCGAACATCATAAGAACTGCTCCGTTCCAGCCAATATGATTAACACAAGCAATACCTAGAAAAGCATACCCCATGTGCATGACACTGGAATTGCCCAGCATACGATCCAAGTGCCTTTGTGAAATCGTCACAAGACCCACATAAATAATGTTTCCCAATAATAAAACTAATATTAAACCCTCCCAAGCCTCAAAGCCCTTCGGGAGCATAGGCATCGCAACTCTTAATATTCCGTACAAACCGAACTTTTTTAGTACACCTGCATGGAGCATTGCGACTGATGTTGGAGCAGAAGCATAAGCAGGTGCCGCCCAGCTATGGAAAGGGAAAAGCGAAACTAATATACCAAAGCCAAGGAAAAGAGGCAGGAAAATCCACTTTTGCACTTCCTGATCTAATTGCATTGTTTCTGCAATGGCAGTGAGTTCAGCAATTTTGAATGTTGCAAATCCATCACTAGTTAAGTTCGAATACAATGCTATCAATCCACCCAACAAAACCAAACTACCTACCCCAAGATATATAGTTATCTTCCAAGCAATTGCTAATCTTTCTCTCCCATGACCGTAAATCCCTATCATCAAAAAGGTTGGGATGAGTGCTAATTCATGGAATGCAAATAAGAAAAATAAGTCTGTAGAACAAAAAGCTCCCAACGCACCAGCTGAAATGAGTAAAGGTGAAATATGATAAAGCTTTACTCTCCCGTCGGGAGCCTTCTCAGGTGAAATATAAACCGCACAAAAAGTCACAATGACTGTGAGCAGCACGAGAACTCCACTCATCCCATCAACAGCAAAACCCAAAGTTAATTTAGGGTTTTCAAGAATGACTGTCGAAGTCTCAAATATTAACTCCTCTCCCCCTCGCCTCATTAATTCACCAATCACAATAACGCCAAGGATCAGATTCGCTCCGGCCGCACCAAGAGCAGTCTTTCGGCCTTCTGCTCCCAGACCAATAGCCAAAGCCGCAATAATCGGGATAAGAACTATTAGATCAATAATCATACAAGCATTTGTTTCATCTATCCAATTGCAGCATTAATAATATAAAGGACAAGAATGACACCCACTCCAAATAAGAATGCGTAACCTTGCAAGTTGCCAGACTGCATTCCCCTTAGCATCGATCCAATCTCAGTCACTAACCGGGCACCACCACGGACAAGTAATTTATCAATTAATAATTCGTCTATTTGTTTGGCAACCCAAGCAACAGCGTCTTGGAAAATTCTAACAAGTATGATGTATATCTCATCCAAATAGAATTTTTTTGCTAACACCTGAACAGGGTAAGGCTCTTGGTCCCGTCCACGATAAAGGAAAAATCCAGAAACAATACCAGCAACACCAATCGCAGTAAGAATAAAAGGAAGCACTCCTTCAGGATGAGGAATTTTCTTAGGATCTACAAACCAGCTGTAGGAAAAAGTTTGCCCAGCAAATATCGCTCCAATTGTTAAAACTAGTAATGGAACAAGCATCAGAAGAGGAACTTCCTTAGCCTCTTCCGCTGACCATGATCTGGCCTTCCCAAAGAACACTACCACACAAAGACGAGTCATATAAAAAGCAGTAAGGAAAGCAACGAAAGATCCAATCACCAGCAGAATAGGTTTATTCAAAGCTACAGTCATTATAGCATCCTTACTATAAAAGCCGCTGAGGGGATAAATCCCCGCCAGGGCAGCAGTCGCAATTAAGAAGGTAATTGATGTTATCTTCATCGGTCCAATCAGCCCTCCCATCTTCCAGATGTTCTGTTCATGATGGCATGCATAAATAATCGCTCCAGATCCAAGGAACAGCAGCGCCTTAAAAAAAGCGTGTGTGTACAAGTGAAAGAACCCGGCATTCGATGCACTCTCTCCCAAAGATTCACCACCGATCCACAGCCCAGCAAACCCAACTGCCATGATCATGTATCCGAGTTGTGATAAAGTTGAATAGGCCAGTATCTTTTTTATATCATTTTGCTGAGTAGCCATGAGTGCGGCTATCAGAGCAGTAATAGCTCCTACGTATTGAATGACCGAAGCCGCAGTAGGAGCCACTTGAATTAAGAATAAAACCTTAGTCAGCATGAAGACTCCAGCTGCCACCATAGTTGCGGCATGAATTAAAGCCGAAACAGGTGTCGGCCCTTCCATAGCATCCGGAAGCCACACATGCAGTGGAACTTGAGCAGATTTACCAATGGCTCCACAAAAAATACAAAAAACTGACCAGTTAAGTAAGCCGGCGTCATATTTTCCATTCCTCAGCAACTCTTCAATCTCTACAAAATTAACACTACCAAAAGCTCCCCATATTAGAAGAATTCCAATCATAAAACCAAAGTCACCAATGCGGTTGACGAAGAATGCCTTCTTCGCTGCTTCCGCTGCTGTGTTTTTATGATACCAATGACCAATGAGAAGATAAGAACTAACACCAACCAGCTCCCAAAAAATAAACATCATCGCAAGATTGTCGGCAAAAACAATTCCAGTCATTGAAAACATGAAGAGGGAAAGCCCAGAAAAATAACGAGCCTTACCGGCATCCTCTCGCATATATCCTAATGAAAAAAGATGAATTAGAAAACCTATCAGGGTAACCACCAGAATCATCCCCAGACCTAAACCCTGTAACTCTATCCCAATATTCAATTCAAAATCTGCAATCTTTATCCAATTAAATGACCCAAGATCTTTCAAGTCACTTTGACGGATAAGTCCCAAAGTTAATACCAAACAAATTGCAGCTGAAAGCGTTGAGACGTATGCACTGAGATTTGCCTTTTTCCTTAGCAAAAAAAGATTAGATGCAGCCGCAACTAATGGTAATAAAAGAATAATAAATGCAGTCGTCATCTGTATTATCCTTTCATGCTCCTCAGCTCTTCAACTTCTACTGTTTGACGCGATCTAAAAAGAGCAACGATTATAGCCAAACCAACAGCCACTTCGGCAGCAGCAACTGTGATCACAAAAAACACCATCACTTGAGCGTTATATGAGTGCGCAGGCAAGCCCTCTCCTCCTCCAAATCTCCAAAATGCAACTAAAGTCAAATTAGCTGCACTGAGCATCATTTCGAGACTCATTAATATAACAATTATATTGCTTCGGATTATGACTCCACAAAGCCCAATCACAAATAGCAGACCGCCCATCAAAAGGTATTCATTTAAAGTAGGCATGAGATAATTAATTATTTTCCGAACCCTCCTTCCCTTGCCGGCGACTAAGAACAACAACACCAATGGTAGCAACTAACAAAAGAACTCCCAATACCTGTAAATGGAAATTGTAATTCGTGAAGATTTCAGCCCCGATCATTTTTACATCTTCATGCGATAAATCCTCTGGAAACGGAACCATCTTTTGTTTTCCATCCTCATATCCACCAAGCACAGAAATTAGTTGCACAACGAATCCAAAAAGAACAACTACTCCTCCACCCACTGCCAAAAAGTTCCAATCTTTACTTTTCTCTTCTCTTATATCAAGAAGCATAATGATAAAGAGGAACAATACCATTACTGCTCCTGTATACACGAGAACCTGAATTACACTTATGAAATAGGCATTAAGAGTGACAAACAAGGCAGCTAACCCTAGGAAGGAAATAACAAGGCAAAGCGCACTAGATAGTGGGTTGCGGCAAACAATCACCATTGTACCAAATCCGAGCATCAATCCTGAAAAAATGTAAAAAAGTAGCGACATCAAAAAATATTCAGACTTTCTATTTCAATTTGTTCCACTTATTGACAAGACCCTCTCGCACGCCCCCAATCTCATAAAGTTTTTGCTTATTATGAACCATTTCATCACGGTTATAACCTGTGATGGCATAATCTTTACGCAGAAAAATCGCTTGCTCCGGACACACTTTCTCACACATTCCGCAATAAATACAACGGATCATATCAATCTCAAATTCCCTAGGTCTTTTTTCGATTTTGGACCACTGATCCTCAGGGGGGATTTCTTCAGAAATGATAGTGATGGCCCGCGGAGGGCAAATAAATTCACAAAGCTGACATGAAACACACCGCTCTCTTCCATGCTCATCAGTGACTAATGCAGGAGCTCCTCTGTAATGTTCCGGCAGATTATCATCCCACTTTTCCTCAGGATACTGCATCGTTACTTTCTTTTTTCTTCTTAGGATCCGAATCGCGTGCCCGATAGTGATGCGCAGACCCTTCATAATTGCTGGGAAGTAAAACTTCTCAAGAAGTGTCAATTTGGGACGCTCTACAGTAATAGCCATAATCAAGAAGCAGAATTTCGAGTTAAAATTAAAATTCCTGCAGTAATAAAAATATTCACTAGCGCAAGTTCAAAGAAGATAATCCATCCCAGCTTCATTAACTGATCGTAGCGAAATCTAGGAAGTGTCCAGCGAACCCATATAAAAAATAAAATGAAGGCGATTACTTTTGCTAGAAATGTTCCTATATGAATCAAACCTAACCACCATGGAATTTGTTGCGGGGCTCC
>JABSSR010000338.1 GCA_013213965.1 Verrucomicrobiales bacterium
CAATGAGTAGATCAGATTTGGTCAATTTAGCATTGAGAGACTTTTGCAGAAATTTCATGTAATGAATGTTATTTTAAACTTAGTCCAAACCACAGCACAAGGACCTTTAAAAAATCAAAGATTGTTAACTATTGCGTAAATCTAGTTAAATAGAAGAAACGCATACATTTCTCCCAACTCATCATTACAATAAGACAAGTGACAGATAGCCAGTTCCCTGACCATCATATCTGATTATCTTGTGGCCTGATCTGCTAATTAAATCCGCTCTTCTCCCTTTGAAAAATTCTGGGATTTAAAACTTGAATAGTGATAGAGCTCTTATATTCAAAAATAGATAGCCTCAGAATCCTTTACCGACTCCAACAGCAACCAGATTGCCTGATGCATTTCTGGTGTAAATAATACCATTTGAGAGGACAGGAATAGTCCAGCAACGGCCCCGATAAACTTGCTCACGGGCCAAGCTTTCAAATTTCTTTGGTGAGGCTGCACCAACAGCAAGCTCTCCGCGTTCACTAAACACTATGAGTTTACCGGCAGCGGCTGTCACGGTACCACAACCAAAACCCCCCTCCTTCCACTTCACATTACCCGTTTCCAATTCCATACAGATCAGTTCCTTCTTCTCCGCACCATGAGTATTACCACTAATCCCATACAAATGTTCATCAATGACAACACAATTTGCCATGTGATTGCTGATAGCTTTATTGCTATACACTTCCTTTAATCTTTTCCCATCAAAAGTATAAAGCCCACACCCACGACCATAACCAGTCGAGATAAATACTTTATTACCTACAACTATAGGCGTCGTCGCATTTGTGCTGAACCTTGTCTTCCATTCACTCACTGTCACTGTCTTCCCGGTACGAGATTCAAGAATGACAAGGCCTTCCGTCTTCAATGTGATGAGCAGATCCTTGCCTCCATAATTGAATAAAACAGGGCTCGCATATGCTGGTTTGAAACGTTCACTTTTCCAGATCACTTCACCTTCATCCAGCGAATAGGCAATGGTATGAGCAGCCTCCACCACTATCATTTCACCAACAATAAGCGGAGAACCAGCAAATCCCCACTCAGCGGGCTTTTGCATAGCTGAATCTTTGAGCAGATCTCTCTCCCAGATTTTTTTGCCGTCTTTTGCATTGTACGATTTAAATTTTCCATCCTTGCCCAATGTATAAACCTTGCCCATATGCAATGTCGGAGTCGTTGCCGGACCGCCCTCATGAAGGTTAGGCAATAATTCTGCCTCATACGTATCAGACCAAATCTTTTTACCGGTCTGGGCATCAAGACAATGAACTGTTTCAGAACCATCCCTTCGTTTCCCATCGTGACCCAGTGTGTAAAGTCTTCCTTCAGAAACAGAGACCCCAGCAAATCCAACGCCGACCTGAGCCTTCCAAATCATATTACCTATCTTGTCAGGATCCCATTCTGTCTCCGATGAAATGCCATTGTAATTTGGGCCCTGCCAATTGGGCCAGTCAGCGGCATTGAGTGAAGAAATGATACCCGCAAGGATAATTGTTAGGGAAACCTTCATATTCAAATATAGTCATGAGCACATAGCCGATGCAACTGGCTGGTTATTGAATTTTCTTCGACAAAGGTGTCATTTTCATGAAATAATCTGTGCCTTGTGCCAATCGAGGAAATTGATCTAAAAATCGAGGGGAAAAAGCTTCCTGAGAAAGTTAAAAACTATCTCAGAGATGCCAACAAACGAATAGATGAACTCTTTGAAACTGAAAGAAACCGCAAAGTCCCCCAGTTCATTCCCTGCAATGATGAACTGCTATATCATTGGCTTGCTGCAATAAAAACCAGTGAATTGTGTTTGGGTAAGGTGTACTGCGAGTGGGGCAGTGGCTACGGTGTGGGCGCTTGTCTGGCCTCTCTCTTAGGTTACGAATCATATGGCATAGAGATCGAACGATCACTGATTGAAGCATCCAGAAAACTGGCAGAAGACTCAAATATAGCGGTCACTATCATTGAACGCGATTACATGCCCGAAGGCTTTGAGTGTTATGAAGGCTCTGGTGGAGCTGAGCTCATTAAGCCTGAAAACTACACTTATGGAGAAAAAAATGGATTCAGGCCGAGCTATGAAGGGATGGATGCTGATCTGGATGAAGTGGATATTTTCTTTATTTATCCGTGGCCCGGTGAGCAGGAATTTGTACTCGAATTTTTTCAAGCGGTAGCAGCCGATGGGGCGCTTTGCTTGATCTATCTAGGGGATGATGAGTTTGGTCTGTACCAAAAAACTGCTGACCCATTCGATTAGAAAATCATTGTTACAGAGGAGATACTTTGAAAACAACTTTATAATCCTTTGTAGGGTCACAGGACTTGGGATTGGGTATGAGTATAAAGTCATCGGTCAACACTGGCTTTAATTCGCTGCCTTCAAGAATCTCAAAATTTCCAATCCGTTTGGAAAAATAGTGCACGATCGGACGCCATCCTCTCTGAGAGCCGTTAGTATTAATAGGCTCAAAAGATTTCTTCCCTCTCATTGGGGTTATCTTGAATGTATATATAGAATCCTTTCTGTTTAATGACTGCTCGTAGGCACGTTTTCCCTTGGCCAGTTTCGCATCCCAACCAGGATCTCCATAGAAAACAACTGAGTCTCTGTCAAAGAGAAGACCCGCGGCATCCTGAGCGCGGAGGCCTGCATGCGTGGCCGCCTCGGTCAGCTTTACTTTAGATCCAATGGCAGTGGCCTGATTAGGATCTGCCATTTTCTTACTCGCAAGACCAGGAAAGAATGTTTCCAGACGATGAATTAAGGCATGTTGATTGGCAAAGAACGCTTCCGCGAAAGTGTATCTTCCTGGCTGTTCAACAAAATAATCCAAACAGCCCCAACCTGCATAACCGTACCATGTCGGGACCGTGTACCCGAGCATCTGCCTCACTCCTCCGCTCTTTAACCATGCCAGTGCCATCGCCTGTTGATCATCAATATGACCCATCAGACAATTGCCAATCGGCATATAAACTTTTGGATTTGGCGAATTTATTGCAATTGTTTTCCCTTTAGTGTCCTGACCAAAAAGATTTCCATTCTTGCTCTTAAAGTAACCGTTTCGGTAAGAGAAACCGATCTGCCAGCCTCTCTCAGTTGCGTGACCGGAAGTGACGAAGAGTTGGGCTTTGTATTCTGTGAGCGTTTTTGCCAATGCCTCGGTACTATCGACTGGTCCAATCGATTCAATGGGATTCTGATTTCTATTTTTTCGGACAATCTTTCCCTTTTTTAATTCGCAGTACCAGACCCCCTCCACACAATTCTCAAGTGCTACCTCGGTTCCCGAAGCGACACGTTCAATGGTCAGAGGCTTTCGTGTCTTTGCAATACGCAAAGCATTTTCCGAATCATACCCTGTCAGGATACCCCAGATAGTATCAGTGTAGGGATCCTCATCAATGTTTCTGGTAAGTTGATGAATCTTTGAAACCATGGCCCTCGTCACTTCAGAATACTTAGCTACAAAGCATGTGTATCTTGGTCTTATTTTCCTCAGTTCCTCGAGTATGCCTTCAGGATTTCCATCTGGAAAATGCAACACCCTAGAAGATTCATACTTGGAATTCAATTCATTGATTACCTTTTCCCATCCAGGATCAGCCGCGGTACTCTCAGAACTAAGGACCAGATAATGCGTAGGTCCAGCCTGAACAAGGTTGATTAAAAAAAGAAACGCTAAAGAAAAGAAAGCAAACTTCATACTATGGATTCTTGCCCGGATTTTTAGTGCGATCAATACAAAGAAACTCAATTTTAAATATAGTTTCTTCTACTTAATACGCTTTAACAGAATTGTTATTACTGGCTTTCTTAACAACTTTAAACGCAACAGTCTTATCGCTACCTCTCAGAAAACGTGTGACAATCTGCACGTCATGAGTAGCAACTCCTCGCCATAATTGAAATCTTCGCGTCGAATTATTCCAGTAAACCCATTTTTGATTTTGCGGAGGAACGTCCGTAGTGATGGCTGTGAAACGGCCTTCTCTGGGATGAAATAATCTTGGAAGACCAAAGTCGCCATGAGCCATCGCGAGTCGAGTAAGGATCAATTTTGCATCGTCAGTTTCACTGAACCAACCGCCCGCTAACTGATACCGGTAAACTATCTCATTTAATTCCTCCACAGCAGACACAAGACTTTGCGAAATTATAAGGTCCTCTTCAGCAGCTCTAATTTCAGAGTTGATAGTAACAATGAAAAAAAGCAATGAGGCGAAGAGACTCAGGCTACGAAAACCAATTAATGTATGAAGCCGTTCCTTCATGAGGCAGTGCAGGAATATGCTGCATTAACTACACACAATCAAATATTTTACAGAAAATGAGTCTCGATTTACGTTTTTTTTCTCAATAATGAGAACTTATAACCCCATCCAATGCATCAATTGCCAAATTAGTCTCCTATTCCCTCCTCTTGCTCGGAGATTTTCTCTTCATCTTTGATCCTTGTGAGCCACGCTTCAACTTGGCCGCTTTCTTCCTTGTAGCGCTCCACTTGGGTTTTCGCTTTCGCCGCGCTTCTTGCGTTTCACCTGGCCGGGCCTTCTTGGGTCCTTTCGCCGTTTTCTTTTTTGAAACAAATTCTGTATTGGGCTTTCTACCAGCCGTCTTAGCCTTCGGTCTCCTGTCCTCTTTGCTTCTTCCGGGATCCTTTGATTTTTTTTGATTGGAATTTCTACGGCCCCTTTCTGGCTTAGACCTCATGCCTCTTTCTGGCTTAGATCTGGTTCTAGGAGCCCCTCTTCCCGAACGGCTCCGTGATCTTGATCTGGTTCGCCTCTTTTGAGATGAGGATCCTTGCTCTATTGATTCTCCTTCAAACCCAGAAATCTCGGACCTTTCAACTTGCTTTCCAAGTAGTTCCTCAACGGCTAGAAGTTTGCTCCTCTCTGCCTTGCAAACCAATGAATGCGCGTCCCCCTTTTCCTCGGCGCGCCCAGTCCGTCCAATCCGGTGCACATAATCTTCAGCCACATCAGGTAATTCATAGTTAACGACTCGGGGCAATTGCCTGATGTCCAGACCACGGGAAGCAACGTCCGTTGCAACCAGGACCCGGACAGCGCCCTTCTTGAATCGGTCAAGTGCTCGGGTCCTTTGCCCCTGCGACTTGTCACCATGAATGGCCACCGCATCAACTCCCTCCTTTGACAGATACTTTGAAAGTTTTTCCGCGCCGTGCCTGGTCCTCGCAAATACTAGGACCTGATTCCAGTCCCCGGAATCAATCAGTTCGACAAGTAATTCGCGCTTACGGCTCTGTTCGACCGGATGCACAATCTGGCGGACCTGTTCTGCCGCCATGTTCCGCCTCGCAACCTCTATCCGTGCCGGATCATCTAGAATCTTCTTCGATAATCTTCGTATCTCATCAGAATAAGTTGCAGAAAAAAGGAGGTTCTGCCGAGAATCTGGGAGTAACCCTATGATCTTGCGAATGTCAGGCATGAAGCCCATGTCAAGCATCCGGTCAGCTTCATCGAGCACAAATGTCTCGATGTGCGAAAACTTGATCGTTCCTCCCTGAGCATGATCCAAAAGGCGACCAGGAGTGGCCACTACGATGCCCACGCCCCTTCGCAATAAGCTCCCCTGCGGGCCCATTTTAACGCCTCCATAGATTGCACAGGAATAAATACCTAACCCCTTACCGTAATCGACAACGAACCGTTCGACCTGAGCTGCAAGCTCACGTGTAGGGGTCAGGATCAAGGCCCTTGGAGAACGGTCCTTCGTTCGATTCTGAAACAGTTGCTGTAGTATTGGTAAAACAAAAGCGGCCGTCTTCCCCGTTCCTGTCTGAGCTCCACCAATAACATCACGGCCTGATAAAATTGCAGGAATTGCTTCGGCCTGAATGGGGGTGGGCGTCTTGTACCCTTTCTTCTGAACTGCTTTCAAAAGTTGCGGAATGAGGCCTAGCGAATCAAAGGATGCCATCTGTCTCATCCCAGTACGCCAGTTTTACCAATGATGATAACTAAATCGCCAAGAATCTGCGCCTTTCGATTTCAATAAGCCTCATAAGAG
>JABSSR010000339.1 GCA_013213965.1 Verrucomicrobiales bacterium
AAATGCTCATTGATGAGAGAGAGAAAATTGCATAAGCAGATGGTTATTTGAATAATGAATCGTAGAAATGCCATAAGATCGATAGGATCATTGGCCGGGAGTACTGCTACAATTTCCCCGCTCATTGCGAAATCAGATAAGTTTCAACTCCGCTATATACTTTCATCAGCGATGTATGGTTATATGTCTCTTGACTCTATTTTACCTCAAGTTTCTCTGACCGGCTCCGAAGCCATTGATGTGTGGTGCAAAGTTCATGGAAACCAGAGGGAACAAATAGATAAAATGGGGTACGTGGCTGCTAAGAATTTGTTAGCGGAAAATAAAGTTAAAGCTGCAGTATTTACACGCTATCCTCTCGGTCCATTTGGTCTCATTGAGGAGATGAAGAAGATTCATCAAAACTTTGGAGCTGAGATTATTGTTTGCGGCACTACAGGGCCATCAGAAGTGAAAGGAAAAGAAGCGAAGAGGGTAGTCCAGGAATTCCTTGAAAAAATGAAACCTCACATTGCTGTTGCGGAGGAATTAGGAATGACTATTGCTGTTGAGAACCATAGTCGGCAGTTTTTGTATCATCCGGATTCATTACGTTATTTTGCAGAATTGAACGAGTCTAAGAATTTGGGCGTTGCTCTTGCTCCCCACCATTTGCACCGGTTCCAAGCGGATATTCCTGACCTTATTAGGGATCTGGGTAATAAGAATATTCCATTCATGTATTTTCAGGAGCACTCTGATGGAATGTATACAAAGGCTTCTAAGGAGATCGAGATGCAACAGATGCCCGGATTTGGTGGAGGACTTAAATATGAGCCAATTTTAAGAGCTCTTAAGGAGATAAAATACGGTGGCTATTGTGAAATCTTTATGCACCCTGTGCCTCGGGGAATACCGATACTACCGACCGCAGAAGAGATATCTAAAGCTATTATTAAGAGCAGGGAATATATTGAAAAGTCCCTAGCAGAGATTTAGGGGCTTTCAGTCTTAGTTGTTTCTCTAGGGAAAACATCTACAACTTCTCCAGTTTCCGGCTTCCATGTTTCCATGCCTTCAGTTAATTCAAAAGGCTTGCTTGGATCGATGGATTTTGCTTTAGCGATATTGTCTACCTTAATGCTTCTGATAAACATTTTTTCCGGAGTGACGCAGATCCAGTTGACCTGATTGAAGCTTGCTGATGCCCGTGTCCATTTCTTGTCATCATCATTGCGTCGTAATGGAGCTCCCCAGCATCCTTCTCCTATAAAAGTAATCCCGTTCTTATCATCACGAACAAATCCGTGATCATTACCAGGGTCCTTGGACGGGCGGACAGGCCATGTTCTCTTCACGACATGGCTGTCACATTCGATGACCAAGTTCATGCCATATTTATAGAAGTCATTTGCCCATGCATCATACTGCGCATCTTGCTCTCTTTTGCCTTTGTGATGTGGTCTGAAAGGGTGGTGATAGTGGGCCACTTTCCACTTAACATCCTTGTTTTCAGAAAGATCTTTAGTGATCCATTTTCCCTGAGCTCCTGCGCGAACAATGTTACTGTTCAATGTATAGACCCGCATGAATTTTTTTCCGAATTCTAAAGCGTAATAATCTTCCGGTCTCGGAGTATCGAATAACCGATGCACGTCCAAAGCTCCTTCGTGGTTTCCGCGTGCAGCTATGATGGGGACCATTCGTCCATCTTTTCCAGTTGTTAATTGCCAGTCGTCGAGCCACTTGGACCAATTTTTTGTTGATGGAGTTGATATCATATCGCCCCCAAAACATACAAACATGGGTCGAAGCTTCGAAACTGCCCTATTAGCATTTTGTCTTCCTCCTCTATTATTACGACTGTCTCCTCCTGCCACGAAGGAGAAATTTCCTGGATCTCCTATAGCTGTTTTAAATGTAAAACGTTTACTTTCTGAATTACTATCCCTTATAACGAATGCGTATACAGTGTCAGGCTTGAGTCCTTCTAACCGAACGAACCGACTCTTCAGTTCCAGATGAAATGTTTTACGATTCACTTCTTTTTGAAGTGGGTAATCATTTTCTTTATTTACCACGTCCGCTTCGCCGTAGTGAACCTTTGCTCCTAACCCGTCAATT
>JABSSR010000034.1:0-40653 GCA_013213965.1 Verrucomicrobiales bacterium
CAGTACTCTGGAAAGATTTGAAGAATATCATATAAAAGTCTGCAAATCTCCTGAAACCGCACTCGAGGAAGCATTGCAAATGGATGAAATAGATATTCTCATTGATGCTACAAACTCGCTAGATGATTTTCAGGAAACACTCTTAAAAGAATATCCGGAAATAAAAATTTGTGCATTCAATGAAACTGACAAATCAAATATTGAAGAATGGCTTAAACGGAACCAGCTGCACTCGAAAGTTCCTGTAGAAAGCACCGTCCCCAGATCTCCTGTTAATCCAATAAGAATCGATGAATCCAAGAAAGATGATGAAATTCCTTTGGCTAATACTTTAACGGCACCAGGAAAAAAATTAGGTGATTATGAACTACTTCGATTCATCAGAAGCGAAGAAGATACTGAAGTTCACGAAGCTATCCAGCTCTCCATTGATCGCAAAGTAGCACTCATCTTACTAAATCCAAAACTCAGTGAAAATGAGAACTCAGTGAATGGATTCCGTGAACTTGTCAGAGCAAAAGCACAAGTTTCCCATCCACACATCGCCGCAATTTATGAAGGCCATGAAGAAGAAGGGACCTTATTTTATACCAGTGAATTAATCTCTGGGCAGAACCTATCTAATTCTCATCATTATGGAATTAAATTAAGTGACGAGCATATTATAAGGCTCCTGAAGACCGTCGTAGAAACCCAATTGTATCTTAAGCACAACCAGATAAACCACCAAACACTCAAAGCTTCGCATATCTACTTGAGCCCTGACGGAATGACCAGAATAGCGAACACGGCAATCAATCATCAAAGGGAAAGCACTACAGAAGAAAACAACATCCGTTATCTTGGTCAAATACTGCAAGAATTTATCGATGAAGGAAAGAGTGAGATTGGGGCCATTTTACTGGCAATCATGCGCCATGAATCGGGCCCCAACACATGGGAACAACTAAAGCAAAACATCAGTAAAAGTGAGGAGGGCCTTTCTGAAACACTTCATCTACCTGATGACTCACTCATTGCTCGTAAGCAAATCACAAGAACTTGGCCAGTCATTTTCATCATTCTATTAACAGCAACGGCTTACCTTTTATTTAACCGAAACAATCAAACGCCTGAACCGATAATCAAACATTCTGATGCCATGATCAAAATCGAAGGCGGAGAATTTACCTATCAAAAAAACACTACAGAAACATTACCAACTTTCTGGATCGACAAATATGAAATCACAATTGCTCAGTACAAAGCATTCTTAGACGCAATTAAGTCTTCAAAAGGCAAAGCATTTGATCATCCTGATCAACC
This sequence comes from Verrucomicrobiales bacterium, assembly GCA_013213965.1. Lineage (GTDB taxonomy): Bacteria > Verrucomicrobiota > Verrucomicrobiia > Verrucomicrobiales > DEV007 > EC70. The sequence continues at coordinate 1,306 of JABSSR010000034.1, forward strand.
AATAGAGAAATTTCAGCACAAGCCAAATAATTGGGATGAATATTACAAAGCTGCAAGCCTGGGGAAAAAATATGAAGGGAATCTCATTAATATAAATTGTCCGGTAATTTACGTAGACTGGTGGGACGCCTATGCCTTCGCAAAATGGAAGAATTGTAGACTTCCCACTGAAAAAGAATGGGAAAAAGCTGCAAGAGGTAAGAACGGAAGATCATATCCTTGGGGCAATGAACTTCAAACATCACAGCCAAGTTCAATTAAGAAGAACTTCATTGCATGGAAACCTGTAAATTTTTTCAGAAACGATATTAGCGAGGAGGGCGTTTGTGGACTCTTTGGAAATGTCAGTGAATGGACAAGGAGTCAAGACCCGGACCCAGAAATTCTTGGTAGATTTGTTCCTATTGTTCGGGGTGGAAATTTTAATTATTCGCATTCTATAATGCCACAACTCACAACCCGAAAAATTCTTAATAATCGGGATTATAGGACCAATTATATTGGCTTCAGGACAGTCTCTGACATTGATCCGAATCTAGGAAAGAGTCCAGATCTCGAAGCAGAAAAAAAACCGGACCCCTAATTAATAATCAAGGGCCCGGTTTAAATTAAATAAACAGTAATAAAGAACGCTTTAATTTCCGCGCTTAGGGTTAACCATATTCACCTTTCCCCCATATTTGAAAAGGTCGATTTGACTTCCCTTAACATCTTTCATCGCTCTGTATTGCTCATCCAATCGAACAACTTCACCGCTACCGTCACCAAATACGCACACTGCTTCCATGCCTCCCCAGATTCCACCAAGTTCTGTCTTTTCCTGAGCATATTTTCCTGGAGTATTTGAGAAACCAGAAGCAAGCATCGGATAACGAGGCTCGAACGTTGAAGTTTTATTCACTGCATAGTGATTTTCACCTGCTTCAAGAGCAATTCCCGCAGGTGTACTTCTTTCATGAAGATCATCGCCTCCGCCCGAAGTATTGCCCCTACCGTGCCACATGCTACCGGCCACATAGAAGGGCTTCTCAGAATCCATATCATAGACAATTTCCTTCATAACGTCATTTGAATTGTCTTCTTCAGGAAGAAATCCATCCGCACCATAAACCGAGTAAAGTGCTGTATATATACCCTTCGCCTGTTGCAATGACTTATTTAATTTCGCCTTGCGTTGAATTGATGAGAAAACCGGCATAGACACACTTGCCAGAATTGCAATGATCGTAATGACCACCAATAGTTCGATAAGAGTGAAACCTTTCTGGTTGGACTTAGCTTTCATTTTTTAATTTCTAGTGGGATTTTAATTCTAATTAATCGGGGTTCTTTTTTCCGTCAAATCATACAAGTACAAATAAGGCATTAACTTTATGTATTTCGAAGGATTATAACACTTCTACTCTACCAGCAACAAGGATCGGTTCAAGGTCTTTTAAAGTAGCTTATAATTGCCATATCCAACTACAAAGAAAACCGTCACGAAGAGTCACTTTTTTTAGACACTTATAGCGCATCTTTGATAGTAATTTTCCTATTTTTGGAAGTTTGCGAGCCGAAATACCCGTAAATATCCTGAAAAAAATAATCATTTTCCATACTAAAACTTTGGCAATAAATCTTCCGAGACTCTGTTCCTCAGGAATTGAAAAATCGCTAACGATTAACTTCGTTTGCTTTTTGCACCAGCTTGATATGCGACCAAGAATGACAAGAATTTCATCCTCGCTGAAACAATCGAGAAAAAAATGAGCTCCAATCACATCAGGAATGAAACAAGGGGGAAGGTGATAATCTTGTATTTTGCTAAAGACAAAATGGATATTCTGTCCTGAATCCTTTGTCAAAGACTCTGCTAGTTTTAACATTCTCTGGCTCGAATCCACGCATATTATTTTTGCAGAGCACCTCGAATCTAATAGCGCTTTAAGAAAACGTCCGTCCCCATCTCCAAGTAATAGAATTGATTCAGCCCTAAGAAAAGTCTCCATGTGACTGCAACGGATGCGTTGCAGGTCTGCACCAAAAACAACTGATTCAATCCACTCATAATGCCGAGCTATCCGATCAAAGCTCATGACCAAAAAATAACATATACTAAGGCAGGAATGATCACCGCCATGTCCGCCGCAAATCGAAGAAATTGACTCGAGGCTTTCCCATCAAAAAAAGAGAGAACAGTAATGAACCCACAACCAATACCAGAAGCCACAAAAATAGGAAACCCTACATGACTATGATTAGTGAAGCTATATACCATTAAACAAATAAAAACTACGCTGGCAATGGCTGGAAATAATTTTACTACTTGGGGTAATAACTGAGGCAGGGCATTCGAATCATTATCAACATCATGACTACGTTCCCAAACTGAAATGGCAATGCAATTCATTGAACATAATACTCCAAAAATAATCACCGAAGGTGAAAAGAAAGCATCAGGAATAAATTCTCCGGACCAGATATGTCCAGTCAATGTGGCTCCAACAGCAAAGATCATCCCAATAAACACTTCCTTAGGTATAACAATCATCATCAGCCCCTTGGCCCAGATTTGATGCAATAAATAAACTACTACAAAGGCACCAACGAATGCCCCTGTCTTTATCAATTCCATCGGAAGAAAAAAGAGACATAAACAAGCTGTTATAATCGTGAGAATTGCAGTGAGAACAAAAGCACTACGATAGTTCCTATGATAAAATGAGTGCCTTAAAGATGCCTCATTAAGTCTCTTCAACATCCGTGCATCCAATAACCGATCCACTGAATAAATGACCCAAACAACAAAGAACAGGGTCAGATAATTGGATGCGGGTATCTTTACACGAAAATTACAGGCAAAAAAGTATTGCCAGAGGACAGCTATCGCAGGCGCGTCTATGCCCAAAAGGTTTGGCCAGAGCCACCAGGATGCACAGGACATGTTCTGTTGCTGAGCTAAGTTCACTTACTCCTACTAAGCCTCAGGATCGCTCACTGTCCATGTACAGTTTTAGGTATAAACAAAAGGAGGTATTGGAGTCCCCATAGAATCTCCAATCGCTCGCAGAATCTCAGCTTCATTACTGGTAATTTTACCATCAGAAATGGCCGCCTTGCCACAAGCAATTAGAAGGGTCTTTTTTAGTGTCGGAACGCACTTCTCAAACGCTTTTAAGGCCTCATCCATTTGACCTATCCCACAATTCACTGGGGGCAGGAACTTGAGTTTTCCAGTACCGTACAATTCAAGGACAGCAGCTCCTTTCTTAAAGGCTTGGACACGATTCAGTTCATCTTCATTACCAAAACCGGCAATAGCAGAAAGAAGAACCGAAGATTCATGGTTCATTTTAGATAAGGTCTTGATCGTTTCTTTTGGTGTCCGGATCCTGCCAAAGAAAGTGTCTAGATGAAGCCTAATGATTTTCTGTATCATGAATTCAAAGAGGTCCACTTGTTCATCAATGTTAATCAACTCATTAATGATTTCACAGAATTGTCCGTACTCTTCAGGTGAAAGGCGCCTCAGAGCGGGAACAGCAAGATCCAATAAGGCAATTTTTTCTGTTGAGTGCATACCTTTGAACTGATCTGAAATAGCCTTAAGAGTTTTAGATACCTCATCCTCACAGGAGCCCTTAATAACGTTCAACTGATTCTCTCTCACTTGATCATTTTCTGAAAGAAGTAGCGAATACACAATAGCATGAGCCCCCGACTTCTGATGAATTAATGAAACCAAAGATTCATCTATCTCGGAAATAATCCTCTGGGCAACAATGACCTGATCCGCCATGATCTGACCAATTTGATTAAGGTCCTCCTCATGGAATGAACCCTTTTGTGGATCAGATGTATGCGTACTCGGATCTGAAAAAGAAGAGACCAAGGACTGACTCTCATCCATACTGATTTGCCCCGAATCCAATTCTGATTCTTTTACCAAAGTCAGATTTTCATCAAAAGCACCTCCGATGGCTCTTATCCGTTCATCTATCGGCGGGTGCGTTGCAAAAAGATTGGACAATTTTTTCTTATAACATGATCCAAAGAACATATGACTTGCCTCCTCTCCTCTAGGATGTTCGATCCTTGCTCCAGCAAAACCTCCTATTTTTTTAAGAGCTCCAGAAATGCCAGAAGGGTCCCGAGTGAACTGAACGGCTGAAGCATCGGCCAAGAACTCTCGTTGTCGAGAAAGGGCAGCCTTAATGAGTCTGGCCATGATCGAACCCATCAATCCAATGAGAAGTAAGGCAAGAGCAACGACAATTATGAAACCTTCGCCCCCTCCTTTCTTTGAACTGGATCTGGACCGGGAAGAAGATCGACCAAAGCCCCTTAAAATTAATTTACCTATGACGAACATCATTAGAATGCCAAACAGAACTGACATCATGCGAATGTTAAGCCGCATATCACCATTCAGAATGTGACTAAATTCGTGAGCAATAACGCCCTGCAATTCCGAACGGTTTAACTTATTAAGACAACCAGCCGTCACACCAATCGTTGCATTGCTAGATGAATGGCCGGCAGCAAAGGCATTAATTCCATCCTCCTGTTCCATTACATAAATGCTCGGAACAGGAACACCCGAGGCAATCGACATCTCTTCGACGACATTAATGAGCCTCCTGTAACGCGGATCACTGGTCGTTGAATCCACTTCCTTTCCTCCGAGGGATTTAGCCACCGCGGCCCCGCCTCCGGACAGTGCCGCACTTTTAAATATAGTAGATAATATAATTAAGACCAATACCCCCAGCGCAGAATAAAGAAAAAATTCTGAATCAAAAAAACTTTGCCTTACTAATGGATTCGTCTGGTCAGAGAGCTTGACTAGAAATAGATACCTGGCTCCCAATACTGCAAATCCGAAAGAACATACAATACCAATGACAGCTACAATATAATAGAAAATGAGACGCTTGGAATTCTTCCTTGCAAGTTCCTGACGATCAAAGAAATCCATTCCTTATGAATCACCATCAACAAAGTAATGGGGTTTAAAACTGAACAGTAACCTTTTCCTTCTTATCCTCACTCACCTCATAAAGTGATTTGTCCCTAAATCCAAAGAGTCCGGCAATAATATTGGACGGGAATACTTCTCGCTTAGTATTGTAAGCAGTCACACTGTCATTGAAGTGTTGCCTTGCAAAAGCAATTTTATTTTCGGTCGTGCTGAGCTCTTCCTGCAATGTGGCCATGTTCTGATTAGCTTTGAGGTCGGGGTAACTTTCCGAAAGAGCGAAAAGGTTTCCCAGTGCACCGGATAGTCCTGATTCCGCCGCCATGAGTGCTCCCATACTGTCCGGATCACCAATATTTGAAGAGGTATTCTTTCTTGCCTGCACGGCCGTATTCCGGGCCTGAATGACCGCATCCAACGTTTCCCTCTCATGCTTCATGTAACCTTTGACTGTCTCAACGAGGTCAGGGATCAGATCAAAGCGCCGCTCTAGTTGAACATCGATCTGAGCCCAGCCATTCTCGAATTTATTGCGTAGCTTGACAAGCGAGTTGTACATTCCGCCTATCACAAGAATAGCAAAAATGAAAATTCCGGCAAAAATGCCAAGGATAATTAGTGTGCTTCCAGTCATTTGATTTACAGTAACATTTTATTGTGGATAGCACAAGAAAGGAGAAAATACTAAATATTGCCATTACAATTCTCCATCATTTTTATAATATAAAGCAGCTGTAGTAATTAGTTAGGAAAAATTGAAAGGAACCTGTAATTTTAAGGATACTCTTGCCAGAGAAGGAATCCAACTCAGCCGACAAGATCCTCAGATCCTGCAATTAAACCTTGGCAAGTTATGTAATTTAACCTGCTCGCACTGTCATGTAAATGCTGGACCTCATCGAAAAGAAGTCATGCAATCCGATACAGTTACCAAAATTCTGGATTGGTTTTCAATGACCAATATCCCAACACTTGACCTCACGGGAGGCACACCGGAAATGATTCCTGACTTTCGTAGGATAGTTGAAGAAGTAAATAATTTACAGACTCCTCGAAAGATCATTGACAGACTTAACGCCACTATCATTGAGGAGCCGGGTTACGAATGGGTCGCTGAATTCCTTGCCAGGAATGAGGTTGAAATTATTGCCTCGATGCCCTGCTACGGACCAGAGAACGTGGAAAAACAACGAGGGAATGGAGTGTTTGAAAAAAGCATAACTGCTTTTCAAAAATTAAACAGGCTAGGTTACGGGTCAGATCCAAGGCTAAAGATCCACTTCGTTTATAATCCTTCCGGCGATTTTCTGCCACCGGACCAAGCAGGCCTTGAAGAACAATACAAGATAATGATGAAGGAGCATTTTCAAATCAAATTCGATCAGCTTTACTGTATCACAAATATGCCGATTGCTCGATTTGCCAGTTGGCTCAAAAGAGAAGGTCGGCTCAATGATTACAACTCACTTTTAAAAGATGCCTTCAATCCTGAAACCATTGACGGGCTAATGTGCAGGGACACAATTAACGTTAATTGGCTCGGTGAAGTTTTTGATTGCGACTTTAACCAAATGCTGAACTTACCTACATATAATAAAAAAGATTCAATCAAAGTATGGGAAATTAATCTAAAAGAATTATCTAATGCGCCTATCAGAACAGCTACTCATTGCTTTGGATGCACTGCGGGTTCCGGCAGCTCCTGCGGAGGCTCATTATTAGATTGATTAATAACAACATAACCTTCCCCTATAAAGAATCATCATTCAAAAGGAAGGCTTGGGCATAAATATTTCCCCTCTAAAAGCTTGGAAAATTTAGTGTTCTGATAAGTCTTTTTTCTGTGAGCTTGTTCTAATTTTCCATATTAGCTAATTTCACATCATGCTCATCCGCAGTTTTGTTCTGAGTTTCTTTCTAATCATCTTCACGCAATATACTTTTGCGTTACCTGAATGGATTTGGGTAAAAGGTAAAAAAAAGACAACAATACGATACAACTTTGAGAAAGAGCTCGAAGATTTGAAATCAGCAAAATTACGTATTGTATCAGACTATGCCAACGTTTCAGTTATCTTGAACAATCAGTTAGCCGGAGTCGCTGAAGGATTTGGATCAGTGCTTAAAGTTAATGTCTTGAATTATATAGTTGATGGTAAAAATGAAATTATTCTAAAAGCACAAGCAACAGGAAAAGCACCGGCAGCGGCATTAGAAATTGAACTTGTAGATCATTCTAACAAAAAACAAATCGTTGCAACTTCAGCAGACTGGAAACCCGAAGAGGCCAATTCAGAAGTTATAGGACTTGGAGACTTGGGTGTCGAAAAATGGTGGGGTTTATCGGATCTCTTGATTGATGAAGTCGATGATTATACACAATGGAAACGAGCCAGTAATTCCAAGAAAGCCACTGATCCGTCAAGTTTTCAAATCCTCCCAGGCTATAAAGTCGAACTGCTCCGTTCAGCCCTACCAGAAGAAGGTTCATGGGTAAATATCGCTTTCGATCCAAAGGGCCGAATCACAGTGGCCCGAGAAGACAAAGGATTGATCCGGTATTCATTGTCCGAGGAATCCAAGAAAATCGTTAAAATAGAACAAATTAATGATGATCTGAAGGAATGCCGGGGACTATTATACGCTCATGGATCTCTATACGTTCATGCTAACAACTCAAAATCTCTATATAGATTAGAAGATAAAGATGGGGACGGAACATTCGAGATAAAAAATCTTCTCCACATGAGTGAGGGTGGAGTCGGGCATGGAAGAAACGATCTTGCACTGGGTCCTGAAGGTAGGATCTACGCAATTAACGGTGACTCAGTGAACTTGCCTGAAGGGATAATAAATAGAATGTCTCCCTTGAGAAATAAGTATCTACCTTCTCCTAAAAATGAAGGCCATGTCATACGAATGGATTCAGATGGAAAAAATAAGGAGATTTTTTGTGCAGGCCTAAGAAATCCATATGGAATCGATTTTAATGAGGATGGTGAAGCTTTTACTTATGACGCTGATGCTGAATTTGATATGGGTACTCCCTGGTATCGTCCAACCCAGATCAAACACTTAACGAGTGGTGCAGATTTTGGTTGGAGGGCAGTGACAGGAAAATGGCCACCTTATTACCCGGATCATCCAGATAATGCTCAGCATTCTGTACACATCGGCAAGGGGTCTCCGACAGGAATACGCTTTGGAACTAAGAGTAATTTTCCGCGGGAATATCAACGAGCCCTTTATGCTCTTGACTGGGCATATGGCAGAATCATTGCTATTCACTTTGTTACCAGAGGTTCCACTTATATGGGCGCAGCAGAGGTGTTTCTAAGAGGCAAACCATTAAATGTTACTGACCTTGACTTCGGACCGGACGGATCAATGTATTTTGTGACGGGCGGAAGAAAGACCAAGAGCGGCCTTTATCGGGTCTCATACATCGGCAAAAAAGTTAATGAGCGTAACATGACATTGCAGGAGAAGAGAAGAAATGAATCATCTCTCCAATATCGCCAACAACGAAAACGTATAGAAAAATTACATATAAAAACAAAAGCAACCCCCTTTGAAGGAGTGACTGATCCGCGCATTAGGTACGCTTCAAGAATTAGCGCTGAACACAATGCTGATACTTTTGTTTTTTCACCCGCAAAAATCAATAGCATCACTTCACTCGAAGATGCAACTCCTGACCTTGATCACTTAACAGCAAAATTAAACATTGGCTCAAAAGAAGAAATTACAGCACTTATGGGACTTGGTCCAATCGATAGAAAAAATAGCATCCTGAAAAAATTAAAGGACTGGGAAAAAATGATTCCATCCAAACAGTTTGAATATATCGACATCCTTCACCGTTTAATTTCTAGACATAACCTCTCAGAAAAAGCAAAGGAAGAAATCATTGGATCACTTGAAAAGAATTTTCCTGGTCAAACAGCAAAAATTAATATGGCTATAGCGCCGTTACTCATTGATCTGGATCCCCTCAGCACTGTTCCTAAGATTATCAAATTACTAAAGGAAGACTGCTCTCAGCGTGAGGGAATTCATTACCTGTTTCATTTACGAAACACCACTACTGGTTGGTCATTACAGTCACGGGAAATATTTTTTAGGATTCTTGCAAAATACGAAACTCTTTTAGGAGGAAGGGGATTACCTCAAGCACTCAAAGCAATTCGCAAAGAATCAACAGCAACATTAACAGAAAAAGAAAAGGAACAACTCAGTGACGTTCTTACCTCTCGCCTGACATTGCCTGACTTTCCTAATCGCTCAGATCGTTCAGTTACCAAGTCATGGACTATTCAAAACTTTAAAAAACTGTTAAATTTCAATGCAGACAAGCGTGACTTAATGAATGGTAAAAAAGTTTTCGACCTTGCTCTCTGTAGCCGATGCCATCAACACGGTAAAGTAGGATATCCGATCGGCCCGGATCTGACCAATGTAGCGAGCCGATTCGGTAGAGAAGATTTACTCCAAGAAATCTTGCTACCTTCTAATTCCATAGCAGAGAATTATCAAGCAATAGAATTGAAGCTCCGGGAAGGAAGAACGGTCAGGGGTCAGATCATACCAAATTTAGATTACCGTGTACCCTATATACAAATTGCTGAAAATTCACTTTATCCAAATAAAATAACTAAAATCGATAAGGTTAATATTATCGAGCGTTCACACTCTATCGTTTCTCTTATGCCATCAGGTCTATTGAACTTATTTACTATGGATGAAATTCTTGACCTGTTGGCATGGCTAGAAAAGCCTTCACACTAGTCCACTTCCGGGATCTGGTAATTATAAAGTCAGACCATTATCTTATGTGCAACCTCACCATGCACATCAGTGAGTCGAAATTCCCTGCCGTTACTGTTAAAAGTGACTTTGGTATGATCAAGACCAAGAATATGAAGCATAGTTGCATGAAGATCATGAATCGTCATCCTGTCTTCAATTGCATGATAACCAAACTCGTCAGTGGCTCCGTACCGAATTCCAGGCCTGACACCTCCCCCTGCCATCCACATGGTAAAACCGTCCGGATGATGATCTCGGCCCACCTCACCGTTACCTTTTTGAGATGTTGGAGTTCGTCCAAACTCCCCACCCCAAAGGACCAATGTGTCTTCGAGTAATCCTCTAGCCTTTAGATCCTTTATTAGCCCAGTAATTGGCTTGTCTATTTGCTTCACATTGATTGAATGTCCCTTCTCTAAATGAGAGTGCTGATCCCACTGTTCATTATTAAATGGAAGACTATTCGCATGACTTACCTGAATGAATCGGACTCCACGTTCAGCTAAGCGCCTAGCAAGAATACATTGCCTGGCAAAATTATCTGTCTCAGAACCGTCCATCCCATAAAGTTCACGGGTCATTTTTGATTCATTTGAAAGATCCGTCGCTTCGGGAGCAGCCATCTGCATCCTGAAAGCTAATTCAAAGCTGGCCATACGTGCATCCAAGTCTGTTCCCTGGAACTTATTTTCACCGTGAAGCTTACGTAAAAGTTCAAGTTGCAGTTCTTGTTCTCTTCTCCCGGCACTAGGATGACGCATATAATGAAACTTAGCATCCTTTGCCGGAGTATTGGGATATCCAGGAGTCCCTAATGGAACGCCCTGATGCTGAGCTGGGAGGAAAGCCGACCCAAAATTATTGACTCCACCATGAAGGGATGTTGGACAAATAGTTACAAAAGCAGGTAAATTTCTGTTCTCACTGCCAAGACCATAGCTGACCCATGAACCCATGCTCGGCCTAAGCAGGGCCTCATCACCTGTATGCAGTTTCATGCAAGCACCACCATGCGAGACATTAGTTTCACACAATGAATTAATCATGCATAGATCATCTGCAACTTCCGGAAGATGCTCCCAAAGTTCAGACATCCAGTGCCCGCTCTGACCGACTTGGCGAAACTTCCATGGAGGAGCAAAAATATTACTTCTTGCAGCAAACTGAACTGATCTTTCAGGAAAAGGTAATGGCTTACCATGCTCACTATAAAGTTTTGGCTTGTAGTCGAAGAGATCCACGTGCGATGGACCTCCGTGCATGAACAAGAAAATGATTCTTTTGGCACGAGCAATCTGTTGCGGAAAATGGATTCCTGAATTTGCGGAAGAATGCTCCTGTAAAAGAGAATTCAAAGCAATGCCACCAAACCCAACACAGATACGATCCAAGGCTTCTCTTCGTGAAATAAAATTACTCTGAAAATTACCAGACATGGAGAAATTCATTGGAAATTAAAAGCGTATGACACACCGACTCCCAGGCTTTTTTCTTGCCGCTTATCTTTGTGTACTCATCAAAAAAATGACTAATCCACTGCATTTCCTCAGGGCTCGGAATCCGGGAAAAGAGTGTTAAATATAATTCGCGTACTTTTCCTTCTCCTATTCTGAGAGCAAGACTTTCAGCCTGACGAATCAAAAAAGGATTATTCATCATTAACAGGGCCTGTGTAGGAACAGTCGTCCGAGAACGTTGCCCCACGGTAGTCGTGGCGTTGGGAAATCCAAGAAGAGTCAACAGGTCATACAAATGAGAACGGACAACAGGAAGATAAACGCTCCTGTATGGATAATTTTCATAGCTCTGACGGTTCTTGAGAAGGTCTGAAGGCGAAGGGTCCTGACTCTTTACCGAAAGAAGTAATGAAGGAGGGGCCATGTTTAAGTTACCGGAAACCAGTAAGATCGAATCACGAAAAGATTCAGCTTCAAGACGACGCACATCACGGTGCCAATAGAGTAAATTTTTAGGATCCTTCTTTGCTGCCAAGGCATTAGAGTCATCTGCTCCCATCTGATATGTATTGGATAATAGAATTTTGCGATGCAGCATCTTAATGGACCAGCCGTTCCTTACAAAATCATTTGCCAAATAATCCAAAAGCTCGGGATGAGAAGGCTCAGTTCCCGTCATTCCAAAATCATCTACTGTGGAAACGATCCCCTTGCCAAAGTGCCAATACCAGATCCTGTTCACAATGACACGTGCCGTGAGCGGATGATCGGGCTCTGTCATCCATTTTGCTAACTCGAGCCTACCGCTCGAGCCATCAGCGCAGGCAAGAACCTTGCGGGGAGTGATCTTTGAAAGAAATCCTCGAGGGACCAATTTTCCTCTTTCATGCGGATCACCTCTTAAATTGATGTTTATATCAGCCACATCACCGTCTCGGACTGCCATGACTTTGTACATATTATTGTCATCAGTCTCGAGCCCGGTCCTCTCCTTCTTCAAATTATCGGTCTTTAAACGCAACGATTTTACTTGGTCCAGAGAACGCACACGTGTCAGACGGATCCGGTCCAGATGAGACATTAGCGGTTTAGATTCAACTCTAAGAACATGATCTCCTGAATCTAAATGGACATATGCTTCGTGGTTCCAACGCTGATGCTCTGAACTCCAACCTCCTGTTACCTCAGCCAGTACTGGAATGACCTTATCCTTATCATCATCAATTATCAAACTTCCGGGCCTTGATCTTTCTGCGGCATAACGAAAATCAACAGAGTATGTGCCTTCGTTTGGAATTCTTACCTCATATTCCGCAAAATTCTCTTGGCTCCCTGGATCAGAAATATAAGTGGCTTCATTCTCATTATTCCCTGCAATGACAGATACATTTCCTCGAATGAACTTTTCAGCTTCCCACTGCACAATCGATTCTGCATCTATAAACTCAGAGATCTTCCCTTCAAGATCATTTAATCGATTATTAATCGCCTCAAGGCGTGCTTTCTTTTTTTCCTCCTTCTGCTCGTCTCCAGGTTTATTCAAGGACTGATCTTCTATTTTTGTACTGTGGAATATTCCAGCAAGAGCATAATAATCTGCAATTGGTATCGGATCGAATTTGTGATCATGGCAACGGGCACAAGAGACACTTATACCCATAAAAGAACGACTCACAGCATCAATCTGTTCATCAATGATATCGGCCCGTTTTTTTACTCCATCTTTTTCCGCCAAAATCTTTGTGCCTATGGCAAGAAAACCTGTAGCGGTTACACGACGCGAAAGTTCAGTAGAATTACTTTCAAGAAGATCTCCGGCCAACTGTTCAATTATAAATTCATTGTAGGGCAAATCACGATTGAAGGCATCAATAACATAATTCCGATAACGCCAGGCATGGGGGTAAGCATGGTTTTCATCTCCTCCGTTGGAATCGCCATACCTGGCAACGTCCAACCAGTGACGTCCCCATCTCTCACCATACTGTGGTGAATCTAGTAAATTATTTACGATTCTTGCAAAGGCCTCAGGAGAATGGTCCTTCAAAAATTCTTCTACTTTTTTAGGACTCGGAGGCAACCCAATTAAATCGTAATAGATTCTTCTGATCAGCTGAGCAGGTTCCGCCTTCTTGGCAGGCGCAATATCAGAACCTTCTAGATCTGCCAAAATGAAGTTATCAATTTCATTTTTAACCCATTCCTCAGTTTTAACTGCCGGAACAGAATAAACTTTTGGCGATACGAAGGACCAGTGTTTACCGCCATCTTCTTCACCAAATCCATTAACAGTTAATAGGAATGCAATAAAGTAGAATATGATCCTTTGGAATCCACCCAACTCTGCGAAAAACATAAATTAATTGTCTCTCAAACCTTAATAAGAAGCAACCCTAAGAACGTACTTGGATCAGTAAAACCTCCTCATAAATATAGGAGTAAATCTAATATTATATAGTTGTTCTAATCATTGGATCAGCAAGTAAACCCACTAATATGCTCTTTCAAATCTGATCAATGATGTCATTGAATATCTGACTTGGTCGCATGGCCGTCGTCACTTTCTCATCATCAGGTCGATAATATCCTCCAATATCAATGGGCCTGCATTGAACCTCCATAAGCTCTGAAACTATCTTCTCTTCATTCAAGCACAATGATTCAGCAACCGAAGCAAATTCATTTTTCAACTCCTCATCTTCATTCTGATCCGCCAATGCCCGGGCCCAATAAAGAGCAAGGTAATAATGACTTCCTCGATTATCGTGCTCGCCTGCTATTCTTGAAGGAGATTTATTTTCAAGTAAATATTTTGTAGTGGCTTCATTTAATGTCGCAGCAAGTATGCTTGCTTTATTATTATCAAAATTTTCAGCCGTATGTTCTAGCGAAACTGCCATTGCCATAAACTCGCCCAATGAATCCCATCTCAGATGATTCTCCTGCTCGAATTGTTGTACGTGCTTAGGAGCAGATCCACCTGCACCAGTTTCAAATAATCCACCCCCATTCATGAGCGGAACTATTGATAACATTTTTGCGCTGGTACCAAGCTCAAGGATTGGAAAGAGATCAGTGAGGTAATCCCTCAATACGTTACCCGTAACAGAAATTGTATCCTTGCCTTCCTTGATACGCTCAAGCGAAAACAGAGTTGCCTTTGCAGGTTCCAGAATCTGAATATCTAATCCGTCCGTATCATGATCTTTTAGGTATGACTCTATTTTCTTGATAAGTTCAGTATCATGAGCTCTTTTATGATTTAACCAGAACACTGCAGGAGCACCGGTGGCACGAGCACGGTTAACAGCAAGTTTTACCCAATCCTTTATTGGGTCATCCTTTGTCTGACACATTCTCCATATATCTCCATCAGCAACTGAGTGTTCAATTAGAGGGTTACCTTCAGCGTCAATGACACGGATCACGCCATTGCCAGGTGATTGAAAAGTCTTGTCATGAGATCCATATTCCTCAGCCTTTTGAGCCATGAGCCCAACATTTGATACTGTTCCCATAGTGGTAGGATCAAAGGCACCATTCTTCCTACAGAAATCAATAGTGGTCTGATAAACAGAGGCATAACTACTATCAGGAATTACCGCTAAAGTGTCCTGTGTTTCTCCAGCACTGTTCCACATCTTCCCTGACTCTCTTATCATTGCAGGCATTGATGCATCTATGATGACATCGCTCGGCACATGAAGATTAGTAATACCCTTGTCAGAATTCACCATTGCCAGATCAGGACCCTTCTCATAGCACGTAGAAATACAATCCTCTACCAGAGACTTCTTTTCAGGTGACAATTGTTCAATCTTTCCAATCAAGTCACCAAATCCATTATTAAAGTCAACGCCAAGCTCATCGATTTCAGTTCCAAAATTTTCTATTAACTCTTTAAAGAAAACACGGACACAATGACCAAAAATGATAGGATCAGATACTTTCATCATCGTTGCTTTCATATGCAACGAAAATAGGACCCCCTTGTCTCTGGCTTCAGTAATTTGATTAGACAAAAAACCAAGCAACGCCTCTTTCTTCATCAGCGTCGCGTCAATGACTTCACCACTTAGAAGGGGCGCAGGGTCCTTGAGGACATTTGACTCACCGTCATCGCCAACAAAAACAATGCTGTAATCTGTAGAATCCTCAAGTGTAAGAGACTTTTCATTGGAACAAAAGTCATCCGCTTCCATTGAAGCTACTTCGGTCTTGGAATCAGTCGACCATTTGCCCATTGTGTGCGGGTTATTTCTGGCATATTCCTTTACAGCGCTCGGAGCCCTACGATCAGAATTACCTTCACGCAAGACAGGATTGACCGCACTTCCCTTTACTTTATCATAACGGCTCTTGGTTTCATACTCTTCATCTGTGTCGGGCTCTTCTGGATATTCCGGAACATTAAAACCATTACTCTGGAGCTCAGTAATCGCAGCCTTTAATTGCGGAACCGAAGCACTGATGTTTGGCAGTTTAATGATATTAGCTCCTGGTGTCTTTGCCAGTTTTCCAAGCTCGGAAAGAGCATCATTAAATTGCTGATCCTCTTTCAGGCAATCTGAAAAATTGGCAAGGATCCGACCAGACAAAGAAATATCTCTGGTCTCTACTCTGATCCCAGATGATTTCGTAAAAGCCTGAATTACTGGAAGTAATGAGTACGTAGCTAGGGCAGGAGCTTCATCTGTCTTCGTATAAATTATGGTAGGGAATTCTGACATTTGATTGCTTGGAAATAATTCACTAGATCCTGTTAACGAGGCGACTTAAGCAGGGACAGGCGAAAGGTCAAAGATAATTAAAATACGATTTAATTTACTTGATGGATATGTACGTCCTGCTGCGGATAAGGGAAACTGATTCCCGCCTGATCAAATTCTGACTTGGCTCTCTTAAGAATATCCCCGTGAACTTGCCTGTAATCCTCGGTCTTTACCCATGGACGACAAATGAAATTAACGGATGAATCGGCTAATTCGTGCATTTGAATAACAGGCTGCGGTTCATCAAGAACTAACTCATGCTCACTTAAAATTTGCTCGAGAATTTGCTTGGCCTTTTCATAATCATCATCATACCCAATACCAAAAATCATATCGACTCGCCTTTCCGTACTTGAGGAAGAATTAGTAATAATTTGCCCCCAAACGTTCTTGTTAGGAACAAGAACAACCTTGTTATCGAATGTTTTGATAGTGGTACTGACTAGACTAACCTGCCCAATCGTTCCGATCACACCATCCACTTCGACCGAATCGCCCACGTCAAAGGGACGATAAATTAGAAGCATTACCCCAGCTGCAAAATTACTTAGAGTGTCCTGTAATGCAAAAGCGATAATAAACGAGGCCCCTCCAATCACTGTAAGAAGAGCCGCAACATTAATCCCGACTGTTGCAAGTGCGACCAGTAAACCAACCAACAATATAGCTCTAAAAGAAATCTTAATCATGAACTGCTCAAGGAGTTCAGAAAATCGATTACTTTTTTCAGCAGCTCGGCGCACGATTCGGCGCACAAATGCCGCCAATGCCCAAAAAATCAACATGATCACAGCAAACTTCAAGAGCTGAATACCCCACTTGACCCCACCCTCCTTTGAATAAATCCATGAAGAATATCTAGTCCAAAAAGAACGGTTCTCATTAACAGTAAACTCTGTTCCTGAAACCGCATCGGCATAAATTTTCAAATCACTCGGGTCACCACCTTTTTTCTTCAACTCAGCAAGAACAGTTCTAAGAAGAGCCAATTGTTTAACTTTAACTTCTATAAGCTCTGGACTTTTTTTCTCCTCCAAGCTGAGATCCGAAATCTTTTGAACTGTTTCCTTCAGGCTATTTCTCCATGCGTGTGATATCTCATCCAGCTCATCTCTGGTCATTGGATTAAGCATGAGTTTTAGTTGCCCCTCTTCCAATGAAGGGTCTCCAATCCGCATTTTTTCGTAATCAATTGCTAGTTCATCAGCTAATAATGGGAATATCCCAACAAAAATCAGTGATAATAAACCTTGGATAAGAACAGATAAATTTCTCATAATTTGAAGAACATTAATTCACTAATCTCGCAAAGTATAAGTTTACCGCAAGCCTTTGATTTATCTAAGTAAACTAATGGAAATCTGAATTTAATCACTCTTATCTTTAGGCTATTAAATGACCGATTTCACTTGTACTTTCAGCATATCGATCCATTTCCAAACCTAATGCCTTCGCTTGAGTCAGCCATAAATTAGCCAGAGGCAAACCATGGTAAAGTTGCTGGTATTTTCCTCCCTTCTTTGGGACTGGTCCTGAATTGTCTGAAAGATTGATGTGTTTACCAGTGATCAGTTTTCCTCCTGCAGAGCCTGCCACAATGATGGGAAGAGCACTGTATTGGTGAGTCGATCCATCACCTAGGCCCGATCCATAAGTGAAGAGTGTATTGTCAAGAAGGGTCGTTCCGTCAGACTCTTTGATGGAGTCCATCTTCTCAACTAAATAGGCAAACTGCTCCATATGAAAATAGTCAACTTTTAATAGATCCTCGATGAAACGACCTTGATTGTGTGACATTTGATGATGACTTCGAGGCTTTTTAAATAGACTCTCATACATGTATGGAGTATCCCAACGCTCAGGGCCCACCATAAAAGTAGCAACATTCGTTAAGCCGACCCGCAAAGCCGTTACCATAAGATCACCCATGAGCCTTATATATTCTCCTCTCGGCAAATGCGCATCGGGCGGTTCCTCGAACTTAGCAAAAGATAATTTATCGCGAAACTTTTCGAGTCTTTCCACCTGCTCCTCAATGGTCCTGATCGAATCAAAGTATTCGGAAAACTTCTGCTTGTCATCATAGCCAAGATGACGCTGCATGGATCTGGCATCCTGTAACACCAAATCAGTTATGTTTTTATTGGACTGCACTCCCTGCGTTCCGAAAAGACGATGGTAAATTTTTCGAGGATCCCTCATGCTTGGAGCTACGTGCTCGGTCCCATACCAAGAAATATTGTCAAACTGGATCGACTCCTTATTGTCCTTGTGACTGTTACAGCTAAACTCAAGAGTACGGAAAGGAGTGTCCTGACCAATCTTCTCAGCCACTATATGATCCAATGTGCGGGATTGGGGATAAGGAGATTGAGTAATGGTATGAGGGGCCGAGCTTGTAAGGAAACAGGAAGCACATTGCGCATGAACATCAGTCCCCTCCTGGAAGGTTCTATCCAGGCCCGTAATGAAAGTAATTTTTTCCTTCATTCTCTCGAGCGGCTTCTGTGTAGGAGTCAGTTTTAACTGATGAGTACCAACCTTGATTCTGGCATCATTTTTTACTTCTGTCCTGCTACCATTAAATTTAGGAATTGCTGCAGCATCTTCACCTGGGAAAAAACCTCTGCGCACTACACCGATTGGCACATAAAACCAAGCTGCCCGAACAGAAGGCTTCATAGGCTCCGCAGTCTTTGATAAACTTTCCATCCACGGAATAGCAAGTGCAGCTCCACCCATGCCTCTTACAAAATTCCTTCGACTACTATGGTGAGAGTTCATTTTTTTATGACTGCTGTAAATATCTACAAAAAATCAATTTTCCTGAGGTATGAATTTGCTTTGGAAAGGTTTGCTACGGGTAATTTCATGAATCATTGTCCGTAAACTATAATTACGCTCAGCAGTATTTTTTGCAACCAAATCCAGAGCCTCATAGTCTGCCACAGCGATCTCACGACCTAGTGCATAAGCCAATAAGTGTGCGGCCAAAGCACGAGCAAAACGGTTCTTCTCTACAAGAATAGCATCCTTAAACTCAATAATACTGGAGAATTCATGCTTTCTAAATAATTTGCCAGACGGATCCACTTTTTGGCCATTCTCATAATTATCTCGCCATCGACCTACAGCATCAAAGTTCTCTAAAGCAAAACCAAGAGGATCAAGTTTTTTATGACACCCAGCACAATCAGCACGTTCACGATGCTCTGCAAAACGTTCACGGAATGTTCTCTTCTTAGCATCATTCGGATCTTCACGCTTAAGGGGCGGAACATCGGCCGGAGGCGGTTCTGGAGGATCGTTAAAAATGACACCAGCAATCCATGCACCTCGTGTTATGGGCTTAGTTTCTTCGGGTCCTGATGTCATTGTAAGAACTGCAGCAGATGTAATGACTCCGCCCTGACGGCGATCCGTCAAAGAAACACGCTGAAATGGCATTGTGACTGGACCTCCGAGCCTACCTTCAATATTAGGATCATACCATTTAGCAAGACGCATAGATCGAAAACTGTAATCCGAATCAATCAGTTCAAGGATAGGACGATCCTCTATGAGTACATTTTCAAAAAGCAGTAGTGGCTCCATCATCATATCCATAGTGGTACGATAATTTGGTGGAGCGTAATAAAAGTCCGGATATTTCTTAACATCCGGGACCGACGAAATAATTCGATCCAATTGCAACCATTGAGAAGGGAAGCTGTCACAGAAACGTTTGATGCGACGATCCTTAAGCATTCGATCCACTTGCTGATTTAGAATGGTCGAGTCTGATAAATGGCCACTTTTTGCAGATTCCAGTAAGATTTCATCAGGCAAGCTCCCCCAAAGAAAAAAAGAAAGCCTAGAAGCCAACTCATAATCATCGATTTTCTCTATGGAATTTTTCCCTACTTGCCTGTCATAAAGATAAAGGAATCGTGGCGATGCGAGAACAGCCGATACGGTCTCCTTCATGGCATCCGTAAAAGATTTACCCGAACTGACGAGGCTCTTAACGTGTCCCGCGTAACGCTCGATTACATTTTTTTCGACAGGCCTACGAAACGCCTTCGATAAGAAGGGACTTAATCGTTCTCTGGAAACCTCCACAATATTCGATCCTTGCTCAGGCTGCGCAAACAAAGCATTCCACGAACCACAGGTCTTATTGTTGAAATTAGAACTTTGCACAATCGAACCTGCCAAAGTAAGAAAGCTTTCCATTAGGATAGGTGATAAAGAAAGATGATCTCCTCGATTATCGAAACCATTCTCCGCTCGGAGATCCTGAGGGAACGGAGCGACCCCGGCCAACCGAGGCTCAATTAATCCGGACTTGCCGAGAGGACGACTACTGACCGTCATTTTGTCCGGCATTTTACCAGTCTCTGGACGAAAATAATTGCTGCGGTCCCTCATCATTTTTTCAGGAAGTGGGTATATTTCGACCTTCAGATTAAGAAGATCTTTGACGGCATTGGCGTACTGAAAACGATTCATTCTACGAATCGGAGTGCGTACGAACGATTTAGTTTCGAGTATCGATATCTTTAATAATGCTTTCAGTTCCGCCAGAATTAATTTCTTTTTTGATTCTGGTATCGGAGTCTCCTCTTCGGGTGGCATTTCACCGTCCTCTATGGCTGTGATTATTTTTTCAATTCGTTCAGCATCTTCTTGAAATTTGGGCAAGGCATTAATCTTCAGAAGATTTAATTTCCCTTTAACCTTACCCTTTTCTCCATGACATTTGGTACAGTTTTCTTGGAAGACCGGCTTAATCAGATTATCAAATGCATCCCTTGTATCTGACGCCTCCACATGAAGCGTTAAAAAAACAGCCAATAATATTACGCAACCCTGCTTCATTTTTTCCTCAACCACTATCCAATACCAAAACGGAAAGGATCGGAAGGATCAATCATAATATTGGTCTCTCCGTTGACCCATGCTCGGCCACTTACTGTTGGAATTACTTTTTGATCTTCCAATGGTTCCACTTCCCCCTCAAAGATAGTTCCTAAAATACCACTCTGCCTCCAAATCTGACCCGGTTTCAATTTTCCAGAAGTATGCAAGCAAGCTAACTTGGCACTAGTGCCGGTACCACAAGGAGATCGGTCATATTCTCCTCCCGGACACATTACAAAATTACTGGAATCTGATTTCAAAGAATCAGCAGGAGGACCAAAGATTTCAACGTGATCAATTTTACTGCCATCATCACCAAAGACATTGGCAACCTCAAGAGCCTCCATTGCAGCGATCGAAAATGAACTTAATTCATTTAAGTTACTTAATTTAATTTCTGGTCCGTAACCTTCGATAAGATAAAACCAATTACCTCCCCAGGCAACATCTCCTAAAACTTTCCCAAATCCTTTCACCTCAATTTCAACATTGCTCAGATAACGATAGCTAGGAACATTCGTCACACTCACAGAACCATCCGGTTTCAGTTCAGCCTTTATCATTCCGACCGGCGTCTCAATGTAATGGGTTCCAGTTGAAATACGGCCCATGAATTCAAGAGTCTTAATCAGCCCCATGGTCCCATGAATGCACCCCTTCAATACACCTGAATTATTAAAGAAAATAACACCTGCAACACACTTCGTATCAACAGGCTCACAAAGCAAAGCCCCCACCATTGCTTTAAATCCTCTAGGTTCGCTTAATAAAGCAGTTCTCAACCAATGAGCTTTTTCTTCAAACCGATCTCGAAGGTCTGTCATATTTCCTGTTCCAAGATCAGGTGCACCACCAACAACGACTCGGGTCGGCTCACCAGCAGTATGCGAATCAATAACTTTGATCTTGTTAGTATCCATGGACATTAATGTATTTCCTAATAACTCTTAAGGCGCCGAGAGTCCAGCACGCACAAACATTAAATTAATTCATATCATCTAAGAAAAGCGCCCTGGAAACAACGCGTCTAAAGGTAATTCGTTATATTCATTACAAAGTATATTTGCCATGAGGTGACCAGTTATTGGACCAAGGCTCAAACCCATCATTGCATGGCCAGTTGCAATAAAAACACCTTCCGCACCTTGCCCGGCCGGACCAATGTATGGCAACCCATCAGGCGAACAGGGCCTAAGACCAGACCATCTCTTGATACCATTAAAATGGTCGACTTTGAACTGAGGAAAGTAATTGGGAATTGACTTTAGAATACCCTTAACGCGACGAGCATTTATGGATAAATCGTTATCACCTAATTCCATAGTTCCTGCAAAACGTAAAGAATCACCCATCGGAGTCACTGCGACACGAGCCTCATTAAGAATAGAACAAACGCGTGGTAATTGCACAGGTTCTGGCACAGTCATTGAATAACCCTTACCAGCTAGGATCGGAAGATCTAGTCCCAAATCACAAGCCAGAGATGATGACCATGCGCCTCCCGCAATAACAAATTGATCCGCTTCGACATTATCACTTGAGGATTCATTTTCTCCCAAATTAATACAACGCAAAGCCTTGGCCTGGCCATTCTCCATAACAAAACCATCAGCACAGACTTGATGGTGTATTTCTGCTCCCATTCCAAGAATTTTTTCTCTCAGCTGATTTAAAAAGATACTAGGATCCAAATGGCAATCCTGTTTGAACCAAACGCCTCCTTCTACATCCATTTCAATGTCTGGATCAATCTCGGCTAATCTTCTCGAGTCACATACTTCTACTTCAAGACCAAGGTCATTAGCATCCAATGCTAGACTCGATTCTTCTTCAAGTGCATCAGGCCCTTTGCAAAGCATTAATAGCCCCTTCTTAACCAATTCATAAGAACCGTCCTTTGCAAGTTCGACAAAGAGCTGTCTGCTCTTCAAATTTAAATCACACAAAAGCTCACGATTATGTATGACATGATTCTTATTCGCTGAACGCCAAAACAAATACAACCAACGCATTAATTTTCTGTTCGGTCGTAAACGAATCGCAAAAGGACTTTCGGAACTAAGCATCCATCGAAGTCCCAAAGCTATCATTCCAGGCGCGGCAAGAGGAACAAAATGACTTGGCACAACCATACCGGCATTCTCTGCAGAACAATTATCACCTTCTTCGGGCTCTCTTTCCAAAAGAACAACTTTTTTACCAGCTTTCAACGCATAGTAAGCAACACAAAGCCCAATGACTCCTCCTCCAACAATCACGACTCTGTGCTTGTCTTGAAAATTATTTGGAGAGAGAGACATTAATATAGATAATATTTTGCGCGTTAAATAGTAATACCTTTAAAATATAAGTATTACAGCCTGCTAAATGAACGTCTATTGAGAACGAACAAAAAGTAAGATGAAACCTACTATAAATATTTCATCATTCATAAGTTTCCTAAAACTGTAATACTTTGTATCATTAGCACCCAATATTTAAATTCTCATGATTCCCAAAATATCATTTTTCTTTTTCTCAATCCTTCTTTGCATTACGAACTCCGAAGCCAAACCAAATATTCTTTTTATTGCAATTGACGATCAAAATGACTGGATTGGTTGTCTGGGAGGCCATCCACAAATCAAAACCCCGAACATAGATAAACTCGCAGCAAGAGGGACCGTATTCCTCAATGCACACTGCCAGTCACCATTATGCAATCCATCACGTACAAGTCTAATGACAGGGTTACGCCCAACTACGACTGGAATTTACGGACTATCTCCATGGTTTCGTGATGTTCCTCAGTTGAGAGATCTAGTCACTCTCCCACAATATCTGAAATCACATGGATATAAGACGATGTCAGCAGGAAAAATTTATCATGGCCGATACGGAAGAAATCCAAAAAAAGATAAGGAATTTGATATTCTTGGTCCAGGAGCAACTGCGGCCCCTTTTCCAGACAAAAGATTAGTTAAAAAAACTCCTCAATCCCATCGTTTAGTTGATTGGGGCACTTTCCCGCACAGGGACAAAGACAAGGGAGATTACAAAATAGCCAATTGGGCAATAGAACAAATTAATACTAAACCCAATGAACCTTTCTTTCTTTCAGTGGGGTTCTTCTTGCCACATGTTCCTTGTTTCGCAACCCAAAAATGGTTTGATATCTACCCTGAAAGCACTTTACAGCTTCCGAAAATTAAACGTAATGACAGGATAGACACACCTCGATTCTCTTGGTATTTGCATTGGAAACTTCCCGAGGTTCGTCTCAAATTTTTAGAAGAGCATAATGAATGGAAAAATTTAACTCGATCATATTTGGCATGCACAAGCTTTATCGACGCCCAGGTAGGACGAGTTCTGGAAGCTTTAGACCGAAATAAATTAACCAAAAATACAATCGTTATACTATGGTCCGATCATGGTTGGCATATTGGGGAAAAAGAAATTACTGGAAAAAATACACTCTGGGATGATGGGACCCGCGTTCCGCTCATCTTCGCCGGCCCAGGAATAAACAAAGGGCGTTGCACACAACCCGCGGAGCTACTAGACATTTACCCATCCCTTAATGAACTTTGCGGACTCCCATCCAAAAAAGGTTTAGAGGGCATTAGCCTGATGCCTCAACTTAAAGATGATTCCACAAAACGCGATCGCCCGGCCATCACATGCCACAATCACGATAATAACGGGGTCCGGTCCGAGAAGTGGCGCTATATCCGATACGCCGACGGCAGTGAGGAACTTTATGATATGATAAAGGACCCAAACGAATGGACTAACCTTGCGGGCAGTGCCGAATATCGAGCAATAATGGGAAAGCACCGCAAGTGGATACCGAAAAACAATCAGAAACCAGCACCAGGGAGTAAGCATCGTGTGCTCACTTATGATGCAGAAGATGGATCTGTTATTTGGGAAGGTAACCCTATAAAAAGGAATGAACCAATTCCTGAAATTTAAATAGGATACTAGTCATAAAATTGTTCTCAAATCATTGGGAATTTCTCCTAAAATTCTTTTATTCGGCTTATTATTTTTATGGACTATATTATAGTCTCCTATGAATCATCCTCCCAAGTGTTATCGGACGATAATATTGTTATGCTGCTCGATTTTATTTTTAATTTCTAGAGTCTTCTCAGCTCCAATTATTAATGAGTTCGTAGCTCTTAATAAATCAACGCTTTACGATGAGGACGGGCAATCATCAGATTGGATCGAAATACACAATCCACACCAAGACACCGTTGATCTTGAAGGATACTTCCTTACGAATGACCCGGAAGATTTGAAGAAATGGAAGTTTCCAAAGGTCTCACTTGCTGTTGATGCATATTTAATCGTGTTCGCATCAGGCAAGGATCGTGACAATGGAGAACTTCACACAAACTTTAGAATTTCAAAATCTGGGGGATATCTTGGCCTAGTGGATCCTGACGGCAAAACCGTCGTTTCTGAATTATCTGAGTTCCCAGTCCAATTCGAAGATTTCTCATATGGCATAAAAACGGACGGGGAAAGCTTTTCAACTACACTAGTTAGGGAAGGAGATGCTTGTAAATTATTAGTGCCCACCAATGACATCGGAACTACTTGGCACTCTCTTAATTACAATGATGAAACCTGGTCCGATGCCACGACAGGAATTGGATATGAGCGATCGAGCGGGTACGAAAATCTGATAGGCGCTGGCGGTGATATTGAAGAACAAACTTATAATGAAAACTCTACTGCTTATATTCGAATTCCCTTTTCCATCAATTCATTGGATGGACTGTCCAGTCTTACATTTCGAATGAAATACGACGATGGATTTATTGCATATATCAACGGTACAGAAATCGCTTCAGGAAATAAGCCTGCATCACCTGCCTGGAACTCAGACGCTAGCACAGATCATCCTGACAGCCAGGCAACCTCGTTCGTCGATACGGACCTGTCCGCACAAGCTTCAGAGATTGTCCGGACAGGTAACAACCTATTAGCAATCCATGTAATGAATGGTGACACGGGAAGTTCTGATCTGCTCGCTCTTCCTCGCCTCGAAGCTCAGTTCGTCATAAAACCTGATGAAGGAGCTGAACCAAAACCACCTGAATTAGGATATTTTCAAACTCCAAGCCCAAATAAAAACAATGGATCCGATTCGGGCCTACCTTCCGGACCGGTTTTAATTTCTCAACCTGGTCGAGGCTTCACCGGAAACTTAACTTTAAGTTTAACCACAACATCACCTCAAGCACAAATCCGATACACGACTAACGGTTCATTACCGACAGAAGTATCACCTCTTTACACGGGCAGCACTATCACCCTCGGAAATTCAACACTACTGCGTGCCCGCTCCTTCGAGGAGGGCTTGACAGCAGGACCAGTATCAGAGTCTGGTTATATAAGACTATCAACAGACGCCCAAAACTTCAGTTCTGACCTTCCGGTAATTATTATGGAACGGTTCTCAAATGGTGGCACTACAGCAGCTAATGGTAAAACCTTTACTTTCTTTGCATTCTTTGAACCTGATCCACAAACAGGGAGAACACGACTCAACGGACCCTACTCCATCGGTACACGAGGAGGATGGAAAGTAAGAGGATCATCATCCACAGGATTTAGTAAAAAAGCATTCTCCATTGAGGCATGGAACGAATTGAACCGAAATAAAAACATCTCACCGCTAGGGCTCCCGGAAGAATCGGATTTCATTCTAAATGCACGATCAGTATACGATCGCAGTCTAATGAGAAATGCATTTATTTATGAACTCAGTAATCAGGTCGGAAGATATGCGGTAAGAACAAAATTCGTAGAACTTTTCAAAGATGATAACGGTGGAAATCTAAGTTATAGCAATGATTATGATGGGGTCTATACGTTCATGGAAAAGATCTCGCGTGACAAAGAACGTGTCGATGTCGAAAGACTTACTGAAAATGTATCTGAGGAGCCCGGGATCACTGGAGGATACATTCTTAAAGTCGACCGCCTTGATCCGGGTGATTCTGGCTTGCGGGCAGGCGGACAAACTCTGGGCTGGGTATATCCTAAAGAAGATGATGTCAGCACTGGTCAGTCAAACTGGGTCCGGGAATACATGAATGAAATGAGCTCTGCTCTTAGCACTGATAAATTCGGAGACTACATTAATACCCTTTCCTGGGTAGATCATCATCTACTCAATATTTTAACACTTAATGCAGATGCATTAAGGCTCTCAACTTTCTTTCATAAAAAACGAAATGGAAAACTTGAGTATGGTCCGATATGGGACTTCGACCGCTCTATGGAATCAACGGACGGACGCGATAATAATCCTTCAACATGGTCAGGAGGAACGTCCTATTTTACTTTCCCATGGTGGGGATCTCTATTTGATAACGAAAATTTCTGGCAAGTTTATATAGATCGCTACTTCGAGCTTCGCGAAGGTGAATTTGCAACATCAAATGTGCATTCGATAATCGATCGTATGGCAACTGGACTCAATGAAGCTCAGGCAAGAAATTTCCGAAGATGGTCAGACCAGCCCCGTTTTGGCAGCTTTCAGGGAGAAGTTAATCATCTCAAGGACTGGCTAGGAACCCGGCTCGATTGGATGGACGGACAATTTGCACCAAGGCCAACAACAAATAAAACAGCAGGAGCTTATCCACCAGGCACAAAAATTACACTGAATGCAAATCTGGCAGGGAATCAGAATATTTATTACACCCTTGATGGAAGCGATCCTCGACCACCTGATCAATCGGATCCATTGGATGGAACTACCATTATCGATGAAGATATCCCTGTCCGAGCATTGGTGCCAAACTCCGACATTGGTTTATTATGGTACAGGGACTTAAACTTCAATGACGGGTCCTGGATGCAAGGAACTAACGGCGTGGGTTATGAAAGGAGCAATGGTTATGATCCATACATCAACATAGACGTTGATGATGAAATGAGTGGAAGAACTTCTTGCTATATCAGAATTAAATTCAATCTAACTCAAACCGATATTGAAAAGTGGAACTACATGATCCTTCAAATGCGATACGATGACGGATTCGTGGCTTACCTGAATGGAACACGAATCGCATCTGCTCAGGCCCCTGGAAATCTTACCTGGAATTCATCAGCCACTCAAACACATGATGACGGATCAGCCACGCTATTTCAAAAGTTCGACACCAGCAATTTTATCAACCAGCTCAAATCGGGCCAAAACCTACTCGCCATACACGCACTGAACGAAAGCACCTCAAGTAGTGACTTTCTAAATCAAGCTAAGCTAATCACTGGATTTGATGAAGGGGCTGGAGAAGGAGGCACTAACGGTTTCAAGTACACTGAACCAATCACTCTTCAAAAAACAGTACGAATCTTCGCTCGAGTCTTTGACAGTGATGGTGGAAACTCTACCAGTTCAGGACAGACCCCAGTAGGCACTGGCTGGAGCGCACCCCTCAAAGTCGAATATCTAGTCAATGAGGATCCAGCCTCAGCCACTAATCTTGTGATTACAGAAATAATGTATGATCCTTATGAGTTCGCAGGACCAGAAACAAATAACAGTGCTTTCGAATGGATCGAACTGCAAAACACTTCATCGAATCCCATATCACTTACCGGTGTAAACTTCAATGACGGCATCGAATTCACTTTTCCAGGATTAACCCTCGAACCCAAACAAAGTACCGTCATCGTCGGGAACCTTGAAGAATTTGAAAAAATTTATGGTACTAATACAAACTATTTAATAGCAGGAGAATTTTCTGGAGCACTTGATAACGGAGGCGAGGACATACAACTAATCACGGCCGGCGGAGAAATCATCCAGACAATTTCCTATCCTGACAACATTGCAAATGAAGGGCATTCACTTGTCCTAGGATTAGATGGATGGCGCCAAAGTAGGACTCTTCTTGGTTCTCCCGGCATCAAAGAACTAACCGAATTTGAACTACCAAATATTTTCATTAACGAAGTATTAAGTAATTCAGTGCTACCCCAAGTGGACACGATAGAATTATACAACCCTAATCCTTTTCCAGTTAACATCTCAGGATGGCTACTCACGGACAACCTTCGGGATCAGCTTAAATTTAAGATACCTGATGGCACTGAATTACCTGAGAATGGCTATTCGGTTTTCACTGAAAATGATTTCGAAAATTTTGCACTAGATTCATTCGGGGAAGAGGTCTTTCTAATTGCAAACAATTTAAACGATCAAAGACTAGGTTACGTTGACGGATTCAAGTTCGGAGACTCCGCGTCTGGATTCTCTCTGGGCAGGCACGTAACCTCTGATGGAAAGATCCGCTACGAACCGATGTCTACTCAGACATTTGGGTCTGCAAATTCCGATCCCGTATCAGGTCCTCTCATAATCACTGAATTAATGTATCACCCTGAAAATGATAATACGGAATACATCGAAATTAAGAACATAGGATCCTCACCATTTAACCTTCAAGGCACCGGGATTAGCGGGATAGACTATCAATTTGAGGACCCAGGTCCTACGCTCGCTCCTGGAGACACTCTACTAGTCGTTAAAGAAGACCCAACAATCTTCCGCAATAACTACAGTGTTCCCGAAAAGGTAGAAATTTATGGACCCTTCGTTGGATCCTTAGATAATGGAGGTGAACGAATCAGAATAAGAATTCCAGAAAAGTCTACAATAAATGGTGAACCTGATCTGAAAGTATCTATTGATATCGCTGAATACTCAGATCAAGACCCATGGCCAGCTTCTGCAGATGGCCTAGGAAGCTCATTACATAGGACAGATCCTATCAATTATGCCGGAGATCCAACCAGCTGGAAAGCTGCGGCCCCTTCCCCAGGAATAACAAATAATGATGCGTTCGATTGGAGAGAGCTATTTTTTAGTCCTGAAGAAATTAGCAATAATGCACTATCGGGCCCCCTCGCAGACGCGGATGCGGATGGCATTGCAAACATACTCGAGTATCTACTTGGTAGTGATCCAAGAAAATCTGAATCAAGAATATTTAAGGAATTTATGCGACAAGAACGAGCCAATGAAACTGGTAAGTTCGAACTCAAAATTAAGCGTTTAAAAAATATTATAGGGTACGAAATAATTATTGAAAGTTCTACTGATCTGATTAATTGGATCGCGCCCACTGAGCAATTAATCTTAAAGGAAGAATCAGACAACGGGGACGGGACTGTCACTATAACGTATTCAACATCCAATCCGTTAACTTCTAGAAAAATCTACTTTCGGATAAGAGCTGTTGAATCACCTTGATGAGATTCCCAAATAGCTAAGAACTCTTTTGCTTGATCAGGATCATTCAAAGTAACACCTTCTCCTTTGTATTTTTCCTTTCGTTGAATACTAAAATAAGCCCATCCATTAGGGTTAAGTTTTTTTTGTAATTCGAGTGCCACCCTTCCCATTGTCATCCGGACATTTAATTCTACAACATGCCTCAACATGAGCCTTCCCTGATCATCACGCCAGACCAAAGCATCAACTCCAACTGGACCGGAATATCCTGGCAACAGCTTTAATATGGCTGATGGTATCCTTTCATTATACCAGGAAATAAAATCAGCTTCCTTGAACAAAAATTCTGAAACCTCTGGACTGAGCATCTTGCTAAATCTTGGAGCCAACCTTATCCCTCTGAACTGTCCCCTAGAATCATTAATAAGCTGAGTCATTCCTAGACATTCAATCTCTCCATTTTGTATTTCATACAAAACTGAAAAATCCTCAACCCTCTGCAAAAAGGGTTCAGAGACAATAAATCCATGCAACTGGATCTTCTTCTCAGCCCATACTTGCACTTCTTTAGAAAAAGATTTTGCAATCATATGCCCTTTTCCCGAACAGCCATAAGCAGATTTGAAGAGAATTGTATTTCCTCTCAAAATATCCATGACTTCGCCCAGATTTCTGCAAAATCCACCTACCACATCTCGAACACCTAGCCTTTCCTCAAGACTGACACCAATTTCTTTAGACAGCCAAACCTCTGGAATCGGCTCTCTCCATTGCCAAGGCACCCGATCCGATACCGTCTTCGCATACGGTTTTAAGAAGTCAGAAGCATCTGCCGACCATGCCCATGGCCGTAACCCTCCAAGCTTGCGATCATCCATATCATGACGGGACAATACTTCAGGCAATTGAAGCCCCATACTTTGTAGTTTCTCTAAATGCCCCAATGAAGGAACATTACGAAACAACGCGACATCATCTTTCCGACTCCACGCAAGCATTAAAATTTCCAAGTCCTCCTCAATCGCCCGTTCAAACCGATTAGCACGGAACTCGATCCCGTTCACTAAGGCAAGAGAATACAGTTCCGCATTTGGGTTAAACCAGTGCACGACAGGAGTCCTTCCCCTCGACTGACCAGAAATCTTCATCTGAGAAATAAATTCCTCATTAAAACCTGCATCAAGACGTCCCTCTGAATTAAATGGAACCATTCCCTTTGCTCTGGAAGGTGATAATGGAAAGTGTAAAGAACTACTAAATGCTTCCCAATCAGAATGATCTTTCTTTTTCCAATGCCGTAACCATTTGAGGCCATGACCAACGTGGTTAATCTCGTCTTGATATATTTTGTCCAATACTACAGCAGTACCAGTGTCTCCAATGACTCGAAACTGTTCAGCATAATACTTTGAATAGTCCAAATTGGCCTGCTCAAAGATTAGATTCATTCGAACGACAAAATCCATGACCGTATCCATTGAAGAAACGACACGCCAAAAATAATCATTCAGCGGCAATTCTCCAAAAGAAACACCACAATCATGCATACGTCTAAGATACATCTGCGTGTGCATCTGTTCTTCACGCATCGCTTCATAAACGCCAGCACGATAATTTTTAGGAGCTTCAGGAAATTTCAGCAAAACAAGTGCCATTAATTCCGCTGCCAAGAGTTCATGATTTGCTAAAAAATGCATCATGACTCCCCGCTCTTTATCATCAATGATCCGGTTAGAACCAGGAAAATCGGCACGAATTCCACGATCGCCTACAGTCAAGTATTCTGGACGTTCAGGGAATTGAGGTGCCTTGATAGCTTTCCCGCAACAATTATCTTTAGCTCCGCGCGGACCTAGTAATAATTTATCCTCCAAAGAAGAAGAGAAAAGTATTCGTTCTGCAACTTCTCTTACATTTTCAGCCATATTATAAACTCACGGGAACAGCAGAAACCGACATCACCGCATGACCATCTCTCATATCATCATTTTCAAAGTCTCCCGAAATTCTGACCTGCTGAAACCCTGCACGCTCTAACAATAATTTAATCTCGTATTTTCCATACCATCTCAGTCGGGAAAATTTAATCTCTGAGGATTCAGTGATTCCATTATTATTGATCAACTCAAATCGATGACGAACTTCCATTAAGTTTTCGCACCTATCTAAATCAACGCAGGAATGACATAATGCTCGGTTCTCGGAACCTTCAATTTTTTCATCCTTCTCCAAGCGCCAAACTCCATCTAAAAACTCATGCGAAATTTCATAAAAAGGAGTGAAAAGACTCATGACAAAAAGACCTTCAGGTTGTAGATGTTTTTGAAAATTCTTTAATGCTGCCAAAGCGTCATTTCGATCGTCAAGCAATTGAAAACTCCCACCAGGAACAATAATCAAATCAAAATTATTCTCACAATTAAAATTGGTCATGTCCTCCTCAATCAGACTCGCTGAGATCCCTTCCGAAGAAAGACGCTTCCTGCATTCTTCGATCATGACATTAGAATTGTCCAAACCTGTAATTTTTATTCCTTGTTGAGCAATCGGAATAAGCACACGACCCGTTCCACAACCCACATCCAGACAATTACCTCCCGCATTCAATGCTAAATCGACATAATATCCTATCTCATCAAAATCATCACTCCCCCGGAAAAGATCATACAATTCCGCTTCAAGTCCGGTATATTTTTTAGCTGACATTCGGCTTATTCGCCCGAAATTCGTTGTTCGTCATTATTAATTTAAAGACTACATTCTTTATTCAATGCCAAATAGCATAGCTCAGACAAATACACAGTTCTTCCACTTTAATAACGAAGAGACTCCTTTTGAGCTCAAGTGTGGGGAAAAACTAACTAATTTCACTCTAGCCTATGAGGTATATGGACAAATATCACAAAATAAAGACAACGTCATTCTTCTCTTCCATGCACTCAGCGCCAGTCAACATGCTGCTGGCTTCACGGAAAATATCGAAGGGCTCTCTGTCGAATGGGACAAAGAATGTCAGACAGGATGGTGGAATGATTTTATTGGATCCGGCAAGGCCCTTGATACAGATAAGTATTGTGTGGTTTGCGCCAACTATCTTGGCGGGTGCTACGGATCAACTGGTCCGAGTTCAATGAATCCTGAAACCGGAAAACCTTTCGGCGGTTCGTTTCCCCGCATCAGCATCAAGGACATTGTTAAATCACAAATTGAATTACTTAATCATTTAGAAGTAGAACAACTTCACGCAGTGGCAGGAAGCTCATTAGGAGGACTCATGGCTATTAGCTTGGCCACACAGCATCCAGAAAGAGTTAGAACAATCGTGGCTCTGGCCAGTGGAATAAAAACTTCCATCCTGCAGCGAATTCATAACTTGGAACAAATCACTGCAATAGAATCCGACAGTGATTATCTAGGGGGAAATTATTATGGTAAGAACTCCCCTGAGGATGGACTTGCCCTTGCCAGAATGATTGGACACAAAGTCTTCATCTCACTAGCGACTCTAGAAAGGCGTGCCAGCCAAGAAGTAAAGAAGGAAACTGAAGAATCATCATGGTATCAAATACAAACTCCTGTCGAATCATACATGTGTCATCAGGGACAGAAATTCGTTAAACGTTTTGATGCTAACACCTACCTTCGCATAATGGACGCATGGCAAAATTTCAACATATTAGATGAGTCCGGATTCAGTGATTATGGAGCAATGTTTAGTAGATGCCGTCACCAAAAGTATCTTATATTCACTATTAATTCTGATGTTTGTTTCTACCCTGATCAACAAGAAGAACTTGTTTCTGCTATCAACGAAGGAGGTATCACACCTATACATATAACAGTGCACTCTGAAAAAGGGCATGACTCATTCCTGTTAGAACCAGATTTATACGCACCTCACATCCATTCCGCTTTGGACGAAAACGATTAATAACAAATTTTGAAGATAATTGGTGCCTTTTAGACGTTAAAACGAAATTCTATAACATCACCATCCTTCACTTCATATTCTTTTCCTTCAATACGAAGCTTACCCGCATCACGGGCAGCAGACTTAGATTCTAACTGAACGTAGTCATCATAATGCAATACTTCTGCAGCAATAAAACCACGTTCGAAATCAGTATGAATGACTCCTGCCGCTTCAGGAGCCTTGGCCCCAGTCCTGATGGTCCAGGCCCTTGTTTCCTTCTCACCTGTAGTCAGATACGTTCTGAGTCCAAGTAATTGGTATACTGAACGGATCATTGTTGAAAAACCACTGTCCATCACTCCCATGTCAGCCAAAAATTCTTTGGCTTCTTCAGGCGATATGTCGATAAGTTCCTCCTCAATGCGAGCTGAAATTATTATTATTTCTGCACCATGAGTCTCTTCAGCATATTGCTGGACCCTTGCAACCATTGAATTGTCTTTCGAACTATTGATAGTATCTGCAAGATCATCCTCAGAAACATTACAAGCGAAAATCGTACGCTTCGAAGTAAGTAGGAAAAATTCCTTCATTATTTCATAATCATCATCATTTATGTCTGCAGTTATAGCCGGCTTCCCTTGGTCAAGGTGTGGCAGAATCTTATCAATTACTTCTAGTTCTCTCTTGGCCTCTTTGTCATTCCCTCTGGATTTTTTTTCACGTGATACCCTACGCTTCGTCAACGATGCATGATCAGCCAAAATAAGTTCAGCGTTAATGATTTCAATGTCTCTTAGAGGATCAACCGTTCCTAACTCATGGATAATATCATCATTCTCAAAACAGCGAACAACCTGCACAATGGCATCCGTTTCGCGAATATTTGCCAAAAACTTATTGCCCAGGCCGGCTCCTTCAGAGGCTCCTTGGACCAATCCTGCAATATCGACAAATTCTATCGCCGCTGGAATAATCTTCTCGGAACCAGACATTTTACTGAGAACCTCTAACCTAGGATCAGGCACGGTAACGACTCCGACATTTGGATCTATCGTACAGAAAGGATAATTCGCCGCTTCCGCATTTCGATTCCGAGTTAAGGCATTAAATAAGGTTGATTTACCAACATTTGGCATCCCTACTATTCCGGCTTTAAGCATAGGACGCTGAGACTAGACGTGAAGAGCAGTGTGCGCAAGAGTATCAGATGCACAAGCTGGACAAAATTGTAGCTTATCTGGACCAAGAATTAAAAATTAAGCAAATCCCTGACTATCCAGGGGCAATCAACGGTCTACAGTTAAGAGGTAAAAAAAACATTCATAAGATAGGAGCAGCCGTTGACGCTGCGTTGCCTGTGATTCAAGAGGCTGTAAAAGAAAGCATCGATCTTCTGCTTGTACATCATGGTCTGTTCTGGGGGGGTGCACAAAGAATCGATGGGCCCCTCTACAAAAAAATCAAAACAGCAATGGATGCAGGAATGGCCATTTATTCCTCCCATATTCCACTCGATGTTCATAACAAATTTGGCAATAATGCTTTGTTCGCGAAGTCGATAGGACTCACTAAAGGCATTCCATTTTTAGAATGGCAAGGGATCCATGTAGGGCTCCGTTTTAATGTGGAGATGAATCGTTCTAATCTCTTAAAGAAAATAGAAAAGACATTGCAAAATAAAATTAACATAGCACCTGGAGGGCCCGCGAAGATAAAGAAATTAGGCATCATCACCGGGGGCGCAGGATCTGAAGTTGAAGCAGCCGCAAGAGAAGGGGTTGACACATTCATTACCGGAGAAGGCCAGCATCACACTTTCACTCTCGCTGAAGAGCTTGGAGTAAACCTCATCTATGCAGGGCATTACGCCACAGAAACTTTTGGAGTCACATCTCTGGCCAATCACTTAGCAAAGAAATACAAATTGAAGAAGCAATTTATTCATCACCCAACAGGACTATAAAACTTGCTAATTTAATGAGACTAAAATCAGATTTTTTTCAAACTGATCCTGTCTCTGCTGCACGCAATCTTATCGGAAAACGAATAGTCTGTCAGAAATGCTCTGGAATTATAGTTGAAACGGAAGCGTATGCTGACAAGGGAGACGAAGCAGCTCACACTTTTACCAGGCCCAGCGCTCGTGAATTTGTCACAAAATATGGTGCCGGTTCAGCATATGTTTATCTCAATTATGGGATGTATTGGCTAGCCAATGTCCTCACTAAAGGACCAAAGGGTAATGGATTTGTACTCCTCAGAGCCCTCGAACCGGAGAATGGTATTGATTTAATGCGGAAACGTCGCAACCAAAAAAAAATGAAAGACCTTTGCTCGGGTCCTGGAAAATTGACAATTGCAATGAGCATCAACGGCAAAGATCATGGCCAGTCCTTTACTTCCACAGGAAGTCGTTTCTGGTTTGAGGAAACTCATTGTGAAACGAAAATTGTCACAGACACTCGAATTGGAATTACTCGTTCAGCCGATTTGCTCTGGAGATTCCTTAAAAAAAATAATGATTTCGTGAGCAAGAAAAAAGGCGGGCAGACCTAGTCCACCCGCCTCTTAAAATTATTTACTCCAAACTATTTACCACTATCAATATAGCTTCCCGGAGCAACTGCTGGAGTATTCTGATAACCTGAGTTTTTAGTTTTGCATGCTCCTAATGTCATGAGGCCGAGTGATGCAGTTGTTAATAATATAATACGAATCGCTTTCATAGATCTTTTTATAATAAGTAAAAATTAATTTAATAATGGTTCACACTGAGAGTAAACGACAGAATCACCTTTGCAAGCCCTACCTTACTAGTCATGAATAAAAACAGATACTCCAACCGGCAAAAGCTCATAAAGCTCTATGATGTCCTCATTGGACATTCTTATACATCCACAGCTCTTGGGTTGACCTAATAAATCCACATGGTTAGTACCATGAATATAAATATATCTATCAAATGTATTCGCATTCTCCGGCTCCATGCCATTCAACCAAAGGATTCTACTTAGAATTAGATCTTCATCCGAAGGTTCTGAAAAATCAAAAACATCTACTGCACAACGACTCTTGAAAATAGTCCCATACTTTTCACCATCTCCAATTTTTTTCTTTATTTCAAAATGCCCTGCCGGAGTCTTATAACTATCAAATTCATCGCCAATCCCATATTTAGAAGTTGAAATTATATATTCTCTATGCTCGACATTTTTGTGAAAAACACGTAACCGCTGATCTTTAACCGAAACTTCAACCCTATATACTTCTCCCGTTTGCATCATCTTAACCAGACGCTAAAATGATCATCTAGCAAGAAACGACTTAAAAGTAATTAAATTCATGTCAGAACCACACGTAGCTATCGTCGGAATCACCGGGGCCGTTGGGCAAGAAATGATCCAATGTTTGGAAAAAAGGGATTTTCCAATCAAAAAACTTACCCTATTAGCTTCGGCAAAATCTGCAGGAAAGATATTTTCTTTTAAAGGAAAAGAAATACCTGTCCAAGAATTAACATTAGATTCATTTGATGATGTAGACATTGCTCTTTTCAGTGCCGGTGGAAGCATTTCAAAAGAATTCGCACCAGTGGCAGCCAAATCTGGCGCAGTAGTTATAGATAACTCATCTGCTTTCAGAATGGATCCAGAAGTACCACTGATAATACCTGAAATAAATCCTGAAGCCACCCATTCAAACAAAGGAATCATTGCCAATCCCAACTGTACCACAACTGTTACGTTAATGGGATTAAATCCACTACATAAAGAATGGCAAGTAAGGGGAATCATTGCATCAAGTTATCAGGCCGTCTCAGGGAGTGGCGCACAGGGCATAGAAGAGCTGAAAAATCAGATAAGTGCAATAAATGAAGGTTCAAGTGTTGAACGAAAAGTTTATCCTCATCAAATAGCTTACAATGTCATTCCACAAGTGGATACGTTCCTTGAAAATGGTTATACCAAAGAGGAAATGAAAATAGAAAATGAAGGACGCAAGATTCTTGGAAACTCTACATTAAAAGCTTCAGTTACTTGTGTCAGAGTCCCCGTTTATCGTTCTCACTCAGTTTCAGTTACAGCTCAATTCGCATCGGAACCTGACGTTAATAAAGCACGAGAACTAATCAATGCTGCTCCAGGTGTAAGTGTTCGAGACGAACCAGATTCGGGCATTTTCCCAACTCCTCTTGATACCACTGAACAAGATGAGTGTTTGGTAGGGCGTATAAGGAAAGACATTGTCCTCGAGAATGCATTATCCTTTTGGGTGGTCGGTGACCAAGTCCGCAAGGGGGCTGCCCTTAATGCCGTACAAATAGCCGAACTTCTTGTATGAATAAAAAAAATAATGAGGATTCCAAAATCGATTTGAAAACTTATGCTGCAACTCAGCGTAAACTAATCGACCAAGCACTTAATGGGTTCCTCCCTCGCGGGTCTGTAAGACCAAAAACCTTACATAAATCTATGCGATACAGCTTATTTGCTGGAGGCAAGAGACTGCGACCAATTTTGTGCCTCGCTGCAGCTGAAGCCTGCGGAGGAAAGATAGATCAAGCCATGCCCGCCGCATGCGCCGTTGAGTGCATACACACTTATTCTCTTATTCATGATGATCTTCCATGCATGGACGATGATGATATTCGTCGCGGCAAACCAACAAACCATAAAGTGTTCGGAGAATCGGTCGCTGTTTTGGCTGGAGATGCCCTTCTAACGCTAGCTTTTGAAATTGTGGGAGAATCTAATCCAAATCGACGATACGATATAGGAGACATAATAAAAGAGCTCGCCATAACATCGGGAAGTAAGCATCTAGTTGGCGGACAAGTCCTAGACATTGAGGGAGAGAATGCAAATATAGGACCAAAAGGTCTCCGATTCATTCACGAAAGCAAGACCGCTGCCCTTCTGACTTGTTCATTAAGGCTAGGGGCAATGTCAGCAGCAGCCACTCCAAAAAAATTAGAAGCTCTGACTAATTTTGGACACTCCACAGGACTCGCTTTTCAAATTATAGACGACATTCTGGATGTTACCCAGACAAGTGAAAAACTTGGAAAAAGTGCCGGCAAAGACGAAGCTGTAAATAAATCAACCTATCCTGCAATTCATGGTCTTAATAAATCAAGAAGAGAAGCTGCAAAGTTAACTGAAACTGCTATTAATTCTTTAAAGATCTTTGGGAAATCAGGTGCGCGGCTCAAAGAATTGGCTCATTACCTATTGGATCGTGACTATTAGTGTGGCCTTACCACAATGGTCCCCCATCCTGCCATA
>JABSSR010000034.1:40753-45327 GCA_013213965.1 Verrucomicrobiales bacterium
CCATCCTGCCATAGACTTCACGCCCCATCTCACCATTCTCGAGAAGGTCCTCTGAAAAAACAACCCTCCCCTTTTCAAAAAATATCATGGTCATGGACCCACCAAAGTGGAAAAATCCCTTCTCAGAACCTTTCTTAACCTGCCCAAGATCATAAGTTTGTTTAATGCCTCCAACACAAGTTGCTCCAATTTCGAGTAACGAAATTATCCCAAACTTATCAGAATCAAATTCCGTTATGAATCGCCTATTATGCCACAAATAGGAAATATTTCTCTTAAGAGCTATCGGATTCACAGAATACAAAAAACCATTTATTGGAAATGACGACGATGCTTTGCCATCACATGGAAAATGAAATCGGTGATAATCTGTAGGACATAATCTAGAAATTAATACCGAACCACCTTCATAACGTTCTGCGATTTTTTGTTCACCTAATAACTTTTCAATTTTTAAACTTTGGCTCTTAGCCCATAGAGGTTGATCTATGGAAAGATCATTAATAGCTAAATGACGTCCATCCGCCGGAAACACAGCAATTTCACTTGAAGAATCTATTGGTCTTTTAGTAGGTTTCAATTTTCTACTAAAAAAGTCATCAAAGCATTTGAATTCATTCACATGTAGAAGAAAATCATCAGAATTTAATCCATAACGCTCAATAAAAGGTAAAATCTTCTTAAACGAATCTGGGCTAGTCATACGCTTTCCATACCAACCTGAAAACCATACCCGTTTTACTGCCGCCCAAAGAGCAAGCCTGCCAAGCGGATTGCCGTAAATAAATTTGAGGTATTTTTCACCATAAATAGCCTCTGTCTCAACCTTTTTTGAATATCGATTGTAGAACTGAATTGATTCATCCGGT
Organism: Verrucomicrobiales bacterium; assembly: GCA_013213965.1. Lineage (GTDB taxonomy): Bacteria > Verrucomicrobiota > Verrucomicrobiia > Verrucomicrobiales > DEV007 > EC70. Next base: position 41,623 of record JABSSR010000034.1, read on the forward strand.
GGCATGATCTCATTATCGTTCAGCTAACAGTTCACGCAATAGATCCTTGGCAAGACATGCTAATAACACATCCCTCTTATCTATCTGATTCACTGTAAAAAATCCGCTAGAACATAAATTTCACAAATACCTGATTAAAACTCTAAAATTCAGGCGTGAATTGCATAAACCGAAATTATGTCCCGGCGGATATACTCTCACTCTATAGTATATTGATTTAGCAAATCGTATGCCTAAGTCTTGCGAAAAATTACACCTTTTTATTCTTCTGCATGTGTTAAGGCTCTTGCTCAAAATGAAGAATAGATGTATGTAATTTAAAGTAATGAAGTTCTTAACAATATTGATCACTTCATGTCTGGGATGGTCACTCACTTGTTTGGCAATTCCTCAAAATTTTGGTGGAAATTTATTTGGAGCAACTTTCGAACCAAGAACCATTAATGAAGACTTCACGGAAAATCTGATTGCTGCGTCCGTATGGATTAACAACAAGTTACCTGGAACATGGAAATCAATCCCCTCACTTGATGGAGACGAAGTCAAAATTTTAGACGTAAATCCAATACTCTTCGGTCAACACTCAAGTTCTGTTTATGCAAACGAAGAAAAAGGGAAATTGAAATCCATTTCAATATTGTATCTGGATTCAGGGAAATTTATTAACCGGAAAAGATTAAGCAACAAAGACCAAGCCAGCAAATCACTGAAAAGAGAATTTAAAAAAACATACGATCTCATCCAAACCACGATTAACAAAGCTCTCTATAAATACACCAAAAGCACACCAAAAGAATCCTTTGTAGGACAAACAGATTTTCTCCGTAACACTTATGATGATTATAAATTTGGAGAATTAACTCTACGATTATCAGCAGATAATGGGCAGAACATTAGTTTGATCATCATGCGAAGCAAAGACGTAAGCAAAACGTATCTACACTCAGAAACATCAAAACTAGTCAAACGAGAACGAAGAAAAGAACTACAACAAAACGTACAGGTACAGGGAAGTGGTGACATAAAAATTAATGGAATTCCAATGTTCCGTCAGGGGCAGCGGCCATACTGTGCAATTAGTACTCTAGGGATGGCAACTCATTATCTAGGCCTCAGGCTAGGAACTGATGCTTTGGCCGCAGGAGCAAAATTTCGTTACATCGACACAGCAAAAGGATCTAAAATGCTTGACCTTTACCGAGCAGCTGCAGAGGAAAGTGATGCTGTTCTACAAAGAGGACGGAGCTTTGACTTTGAAAGGGCCCAAAAATATATAGAAAAAGGTTTTCCAATCGTAGTTTGGCGGCGCTATAGCCATAAACGAAACCAATTGCATAGTGCTGCAGCTCAGGGCATAAAGCTTCCAGAATCAACACCTAATGATCGCATTACCTGGCCAACCTCAAAGGATGAACCTGGCCACGCTTCTGTAATCACGGGATTCAACAAAAAAACAGGCGAAGTAATATTTATGGAAAGTTGGGGAGAACATGCACGAAATAAACGTATGCGAGCGGAAGAATTAGAAGCCACTAGTTACGCTACTTTTTATTTTAAGATTTAATAACCAAGGGCCTCATTACACCTTATATAGCCTGTCGGTTCTTAATCTTTCTCTTTCATCAAAGACTCTTTTAGCCGCCATTTGAACAACTAGCATGCTGCCAAAACCGCACCCAACAGCAATTAGCAACCATATAACGATTTGATAACGGACTGCACTGACAGGAGAATTACCCGCGAGTATCTGCCCAGTCATCATTCCTGGTAAACTAACAATTCCTGCAATTGCCATAGAATTAATTACGGGCATAAGGCCAGCTCGAAGAGAATCACGCAAAATAATTCTTAAAGCTTCTTGGGAACTATGCCCCAGCATAAGCTTTGCCTCTATCGTTTCACGACCTTCCCAAACATAAGTCGTAAATCTATCCAAACTCAAGGCTACTGCTGTCATCGTATTACCCAACAACATACCCAAGACTGGTATCGAATATCTTGGATCCCACCAATTTTCAGCGCGTATAATTGCTGCCAATCCAAAAACAGAAACTGCGAAAGATGAAACAAACATTGAACAAGTCCCAATCCCATAGCCCCAACGCCCACTCACTCTATACTTCTGCCTAACAGACACTTCCTTCCCTGCAACAAGCAACATTACAAGAGCAATCAAAGCTACTAGAAGAAAGTTATTAATTTCAAACACATATTCAAGAATCAACCCTACAAGTGATAATTGTACTATTAAGCGGAACGAGGCAACTAGCAGAGGTCTAGCCACCCTCAAATCTGCTTTCCATGTCGTAAGAGCAAGGATCATGACCAAAACACATGCCAAAGAAATTCTCTCAGTTGTTAAGCTGATAATAACGTCGCTAACTATCATGCCTGCTCAGTTAAATGTTTATCTTTCATGTACATCTTAGCATCTGATACACGGTCCAGCTGTGACTCATCATGAGCTACCCAGATCACAGAAGCGGAACGTTCTTTCCTATACGCATCGATCACATTTTCTACTAGGGTCACTGAATCCGAATCAAGATTGGCGGTGGGCTCATCAAGCAAGAGGGCATCTGGCGACATTAAAAGCAGTCGAGCAAGGGCCAGTCTCTGTTTCTCACCAGAAGAGAGTCTTGAAACCTTCCAACTCAGTACTGACTCATCAGGAAATCCTAAGTCGTATAAAAGATTTAATTTTGAAGATCTAAAATGCTTACCAACTGATTCATGCCACCATTTAGATTCGGCAGTTAATAAACCAACTTTTTTTCTCCACTCAGGCCCAGACACGTCATCTCGAAATTGCCCATTGAGACTGACTCTACCCTCATTCACATCAAGATCAGCAATGGCCCTCAAAAGTAGAGTTTTACCAGAACCTGACCGCCCCATTAATCCCAAGCAATGCCCCGAATTAACATCAAAACTCAAAGCATTCCAATCAAGGAACCGCAGCTGATGAATCTTTAACACAACAAAAAATAGTACGCCAACTAAGCAATCTCAAGATAACTGACAGATTATCTTATAAAAATCATGCAATTAATCCAAAACAACCCTTGTTGATGACTTGCCGAAAGCAAATAGGAAACTAATATAGAAGCCCCAAATTCTATATTCATCCGCACTATGATAGATCATCTAAGAACGTTCCAGACTGGAGATAACAAAGAAGGCACCCTTTATTCATTGCCATCTCTTAAGGATTCCGGAATCGCACCTAATCTGGACCGCTTACCCATTTCAATCCGTATCGTTCTTGAGTCCGTTTTAAGAAATTGCGATGGGAAAAAAGTAACTGAAGAAGATGTAAGAAATCTTGCAAACTGGAATGCAAAATTACCTGGCTCTTTTGAAATCCCTTTTACCGTTTCCCGGATAGTTTTGCAGGACTTTACTGGCGTTCCTCTGCTCGTGGACATTGCAGCAATGCGAGATGCTGCAGTCATACAAGGATCAAATCCAAAATCTGTTGAACCATTAGTCCCAGTCGATCTGGTCATTGACCATTCAGTTCAGGTAGATTTTGCAGGCAGCAAAGCCGCTCTTGAGCGAAACATGGAAATTGAATTCATAAGAAACCGTGAACGGTATGAATTTCTTAAATGGGGACAGCAGGCATTTGAAACTTTCTCTGTTGTTCCTCCTGGGATCGGTATTGTTCATCAAGTGAATCTGGAATTTCTTGCAAAAGGAATA
>JABSSR010000340.1 GCA_013213965.1 Verrucomicrobiales bacterium
GGTTGATAGCTGAAATGAAACCAGGGTTGAGCTGGCCGGTTTTTTTGTCAGGCGTGGTGAAATCTCCTCTCGTGAGTAAGAAAGTTTCACGTGAGTCTTTCTTGTCACGCATGACCATTAAGTTGGCTTTATTTTTATCATTTTTCTCAGCGTTATTAATGAGTTCCCCTTCAATGACAGATATCGTTGGCCCGGTATTATTTTTATCCTCGGCAGAATTAAAGAACGCGTACATCTCGTAATATTCACGCTGGCTTATGGGATCAAATTTATGGTCATGGCACTGAGCGCATCCAACACTAAGCCCCAGCCACACCGCTCCAGTAGTGTTCACTCTGTCCATAGTTGCCTCTACACGGAACTGTTCCGGGTCAGAGCCCCCTTCCTGACTGATCAGTGTGTTTCGGTGAAAGGCAGTTGCGGCGATCTGATTTTTTGTTGCGTCAGGTAATAGATCTCCAGCGATTTGTTCGATGGTGAACTGATCAAATCCCATGTCTTTATTTAGTGCATCAATTACCCAGTCCCTGTATGGCCACATTTGCCGTTCGCTATCACTAGTGTAACCATGTGAATCTGCGTAACGAGCCTGGTCAAGCCAGTGCCTTCCCCACCTTTCGCCGTAATGCGGGCTCTTAAGGAGACCATCGACTAAATTTTCGTAGGCTCTTTCGGACGGATCATTGACAAAGGTTGAAACTTCCTCAGGTGATGGGAGTAGGCCAGTCAGGTCAAGATATAGCCGACGAATGAGTGTGTACGGATCAGCTCTTTCAGAGAGAACCATCTCTTCCTTTTTTAGACGCTTTGAAATGAAATAATCGATCAGATGCTCTTTGTTATTTCTTATAGGGTTAGCAATAGGACTGAAGGACCAGTGCCTTTGATAATTGGCTCCTTCCTTGATCCATTGCGTAAGTAGCCTGATTTTCTCAGAATCAAGTTTAGGTATTTTTGACTTAGGAGGAGGCATGAGCTCTTCCGGATCTGAATGCATTGTTCGCAGGAGAAGTTCACTCTTGTCCGGATCTCCTGGTACTATTGCTGAGTAGCCGCCCAGATCGCGAATTGCTCCTTCGTAAGTGTCCAGTCTCAGATCAGCTTTCCTGGCCCTCTTATCAGGCCCGTGGCAAGAGAAACAATGATCCGAGAAGATGGGCCTGATGTCCTTGTTGAATTCGATGATACCCTCAGCAACGATAGGAGTTGCCAGTGTGGCAATTATAATAATGAATTTAATCAAAGGCATGTAGCTGGATTTTTCTCAAATAATATTGTGTATGGATTGGCCCGATACTTCAAGAGTGCTTAATGTCCAATAAGAGGACTCGCCCAATAAGTATTATGGTTATAGAATTATTTTATGGATAAATGCGGTATAGGTATTGATATAGGCGGAACTGAAATTAAGGCAGCTTCATTCGATCTTGTCAGTGGTAAAATGCTGAGCAAGGAAACTGCTCCGACTCAGGATGGAACTTTCACTAATGGGATTCCTTCTTTTGTTGGATCAGTGAATAAGCTGGTTACTGATTTATTGAGTGATTTAGGTCAGAAATTATCAGTCATTGGAGTTTCGGCTCCTGGACTCGTACAGAAAAATGAAAGGGCCATCGGATACATGCCGGGCAGGCTTGAGGGGTTGGAAGGTTTGGATTGGACCACTGCTCTGAACATGGATATAGAAATTCAGGTTGTTAATGATGCTCATGCTGCGCTCCTTGGTGAAGTGTGGCAGGGCTCAGCGAGATGCATGAACGACGTCATTATGCTAACCCTGGGAACTGGTGTTGGCGGTGCTATACTTACTGGAGGTAAACTCTTAAAAGGAAGTATTGGCAGGGCAGGACATCTGGGACATATGACTGTCGATTTTGAAGGAGAGCCGGACATCTGCTCTACGCCGGGGAGCATTGAGGACGCAATAGGAAATGCAACGATCACTGAAAGGTCCGGAGGAAAATTCTCGACCACTCATGAATTAGCAGCTGCATACGCTGATGGGGATGAAGAGGCTAAGGAGATTTGGTTACGATCATTGAGGGCTCTTGCTGCTGCATTAGTATCGCTAGTGAACGTCATTGACCCGGAACGCATAGTGATAGGGGGAGGCATTGCAAAGGCAGGAGAGCATTTGTTTGATCCTCTGGAGAAATTAGTCCGTGAACGGGAGTGGCAGCCGGACGGAAAAGTTGTGACCATTGTGCCAGCAGAGCTAGGTTATTGGGCAGGAACCTATGGCGCGGTTTACAATGCCTTATTAAGGGGCTAAGAGATAAGAGATGAGTTTAACGGAAGATTATATACGTTCATGCCGTGGGATAATTGAAAGTGTATCTGCACAAGAAAAGCAAATTCAAGAAATAGCTGAGAGGTTCGCTAATTCCATTCTCGAGGGAAGAGTTGTCCATCTTTTTGGATCAGGACATTCCAGGATAATGGTTGAGGAAATGTGGCCCCGGTACGGGTCTTTTCCTGGATTTAATCCGATCGTTGAGTTGTCCCTCACTTTTCATAACCAGGAGTCCGGAACCAACGGCCAGCGTCAGGCCATGTACCTGGAAAACGTTAGTGGTTTCGCGTCACGTATTTTACGGAATTTTGATATCAGTTCAGAGGATTCCGCTCTGGTAGTTTCTTCAGGAGGTTGTAACATTGTTCCGGTTGAGATTGCTGAAGAGTTTCAGAGGTCCGGGGTCTGGGTCGCTGGGATTGTCAGTCTGAAACATTGTGAAGGGAGTAAGAGTAAGAGGGAGGACGGTAAAAAGCTGACTGATTTTTCTAATGCCGTATTGGACACTGGCGCGCCTCTGGGGGATTCAATGGTAAGAGTCGAAGGGCTCGAAAC
>JABSSR010000341.1 GCA_013213965.1 Verrucomicrobiales bacterium
AAAGAGGCTCCTGAATCGAACAATGTTTTTGAGCCTGAGATTGAAAATACTGAAGTATCAAAGGCAGAAACGGACACGGTCTCCGACAGTGCGGTTGAGAGTGAGACTGGAAGTGAGTCCGTAGCGTCGGGGAGTTTGGTAGCGGAGGCGACACAGGCCGAGAGTCAATTAACGGAGTCCGGAGGAGCTTCGCAGGAAGTGGCCCAAACCCCTGATCTGGCATCTGGCAGCTTACCTGAGCTTGCGCTTGTAGAGCCTGGAGCTCCGAAACTTGAGGAAGTGACCGGTGATCCTGGAGCCCAACAGGCCGATCCATCGAAGGATACCTTTGAGCCTGGCGGAGGAGTAGCGAGCCTGGAAACAGTTCAGGAGGAGGGAGGAGCTGGTTCTGACAGTGCGGTTGAGAGTGAGACTGGAAGTGAGTCCGTAGCGTCGGGGAGTTTGGTAGCGGAGGCGACACAGGCCGAGAGTCAATTAACGGAGTCAGGAGGAGCTTCGCAGGAAGTGGCTCAAACCCCTGATCTGGCATCTGGTAATCTTCCTGTCTATGCGATCAGTGCTCCATTATTGCCGGACTCATTGGAATCGGATCGTAAAGGATTGAATGGTGGGGACCTCACTGATCTGATTAAAAAGCATCGTGGCAAGCCATCACTCGATACAATTAAGCAAATGGGAGGTTCGGATGGGACCGAGAAGGCCATCATTGCGGCCCTCCAATGGTTATCTAAGAATCAGGAAAAGGATGGGAGATGGGATACGAAAAAGTTCAATGCTGAAGCAAACTATGATGTTGGTGGAACGAGTCTGGCCTTGCTCTGTTATTATGGCTGGGGAGCCAGGCATGATCGACCAGGAAAGTATCAGAATAATGTAAAAAAGGCTCTTTTCTGGCTAATTAAACAGCAGAATGAAGATGGTAACTTAGCGGTATCAGGGAAAATGTATTCTCATGCAATAGGAACCATTGCTCTTTGTGAAGCGTATGGGATAACAAAGGATCCCAAGATCAAGGTTATGGCACAGAAGGCAATCAGTTACACCATAAATTCGCAGCATCCTCAGAGAGGAGGTTGGCGATATAGACCGGGTCAGGACTCCGATACCTCAGTGACCGGTTGGCAGTTCATGGCTTTACATAGTGCCAGGATGGCAGGAATTAATGTTCCAGAAGAGTCATTTGAGTTGGCCCGTCGATGGTTGGATTTTGCTGGTGGAGGCGAGCATGGGGGTCTTTATGGATATAAGGGGCCTAGCGAAATTTCGAGAGCGATGGTAGCGACCGGGATGTTTTGCAGGCAACTTGATCTGGTTCCGCCCACTGATCCTCGCATGATTGAAAGTGCGCAACTCTTAAAGAATAATCCTCTGAGACCGGTCAATCCGGATCTGTATTACATTTATTATGCGACACTTGCATTATATCAACATCAGGGACCTATTTGGCAGGACTGGAATAATAAGCTAAAGGAAACCCTTCCTAAGATTCAGAACAAGACAGGTAAGAACGCAGGCAGTTGGGATTTGAGTCGGCTCATGACCAAGGGCGGGGGCCGCGTGGCCAGTACGACCTTAGCGGTTCTTAGTTTGGAGGTATATTATAGGATACTCCCAATGTATGGTTTTCGTGGTGCTGATGTTCCTGAAATTAAACTCAAAGAAGGGGAATAATATGACAAGGATTCGAGTGTGTCTTTTAAGTGTTGCCTTCTCATTGGTTCTCTCAGGCATTTCGCAATCAAAGGTCAGGAATGTGCTTTTTTTAATTTCAGATGATCTAAAAGCAAGTGTTCTTGGCTGCTATGGCAATGAGGTATGCAAGACTTCAAACATAGATAAACTTGCTAGCCAGTCTCTTATCTTTGATAGGGCCTACTGCCAGGGCACGTCTTGTAATCCTTCTAGAACTTCTCTGATGCACAGTCGGTACATAGGCAAGTCCGATATGAATCTGGGTAAGTTATTTAGAGATAATTCTTATTATTCTGCACGGGTAGGGAAGATCTATCATATGCGTGTTCCCGGAGACATCATTGCCGGTACTGATGGTCTGGATGTTCCGTCTTCGTGGACCGAGAGATTCAATTCTAAAGGACTCGAGGCACATACTCCTGGTGATTATGCCTGCCTGAACCTGAATATTTTCACCAAAGAACTTGAAGGGAGGCAATCAACAAAGATGCCTCATAGAATGTTTGTAACGGTCAGTTATGATGGTGACGGTTCTGACCAACCGGATCACAAGACTTCGACCAAGATTATTGATTTGCTAAGAAAGCATAAGGATGAGCCGTTCTTTTTGGCTGCTGGGTTTGTGCGGCCTCATTACCCGATGGTTCAACCTAAAAAGTATTTTGATCAATATCCTTATGAAAAAATAAAATTACCTTTGGAGGTCCCCAATGATCTTCAAGACATCCCTAAGCGAGGGCTCGCTTCGACTAGGTCCGACACAAACAGTATAGGTAAGTTTCCTGAAA
>JABSSR010000342.1 GCA_013213965.1 Verrucomicrobiales bacterium
ACAATTGCAAAATTATCAGCAAGACCAAACATCGTCTTCTTTCTTGTAGATGACCTTGGATACATGGATATCGGTGCCTACAATCCGAAAACTTTTTATAAAACCCCTAATGTCGATCAACTCGCAGCGACCGGAGTAAAATTCATAAACGGTTACGCTGCGAATCCAGTCTGCAGTCCGACAAGATACAGTATTATGACTGGAAAGTATCCGAGCAGAATCGGTGCTACAAATTTTTTCAGTGGAACACGGTCAGGAAAATTCAAGCCGGCACCATTAACCAGTAATATGCCTCTCTCGGAATTCACATTAGCAGAAGCACTAAAAGACGCTGGTTACAGAACTGCTTTCCTAGGTAAATGGCATCTTGGCCCAACACCCAATTTCTGGCCAGAGAACCAAGGTTTTGACATTAACATTGGTGGCCATAATCGGGGAAGCCCTCCTGGCGGATACTTTTCACCATACAAAAATCCACGCCTCAAAAATCTTAAAGAAGGAGAATATCTCACTGATAGGCTCGCAGATGAAGCATTGAAAATTATTGATACTTTCCATTCAAAGAAGGATCCGTTTCTCATCTACCTATCCTTTTACAACGTCCATACCCCACTCCAAGCACCTAAAAAGATGGTGCAAAAATACCAGGAAAAGGCAAAAAAAATCTCAGGTGAAGAATTCGGACCAGAAGAACAAGTATGGCCTGGCGCAAAACCGAGAAAAGTTCGCATCCTTCAAAAACATGCCACTTATGCAGCAATGGTTGAAAAGATGGATCAGGCTGTTGGAAAGGTTCTTAACAAATTAACAGAACTTGGAATTGAAAAAGAGACTATCATTTGCTTCACAGCTGATAACGGAGGATTATCGACATCAGAAGGGTCTCCTACATCCAATTTGCCACTGCGTGGAGGAAAGGGCTGGGTGTATGAAGGAGGAATAAGGGAACCCTTCATCATCAAATATCCTTCTTTGATTGGCTCAGGAACGTCCCACGTCCCCGTCATCAGTACTGACTTTTATCCGACCATTCTTGAACTTTCGGAAGTTGAGAAGAGACCCGAACAGCACTTGGACGGAATCAGCTTAGTTCCCGTACTAAAGGATCCAAAAGCAAAACTAAAAAGAGAAGCACTATATTGGCATTATCCTCATTACTCGAATCAGGGAGGATTTCCTGGAGGAGCAATGAGAGAAGGTAAAATGAAACTTGTTGAAAGGTATGAGGATGGCAGGACTCACCTCTTTGACCTGGACAATGATCCAGGAGAAGAAAATGACTTAGCAGAAATGAATCCAAAGTCCGTTATTTCAATGCGCACGAAGTTACATAAATGGTATGAGCAAGTTAATGCGAAATTTCTCCAATCCAAAGGCAGTAACAATGATCCATGGAAGCCTTAAATACGATTCCAATTAATATGGATTCTAATACCTTCCCCTTACCTGTTTATCTATCTTTTCCTTGTAAAGATCGCTGAGCTTCTCGTGAGACTCTATTGAAAGAGAATTGAATGCGGACACTGCAGCATTTTGACGAGTCTGTTCTGGATCTTTTGCGCCAGGTATTACGGTAGTCACTTCTTCATGATCAAGAATCCATCTCAATGATTTTTGAGCTAAACTTGCATTTGGCAGTTGCTCTTCAAGAATACGCTTCACTTCAATTGCGAAATCCACACCAGATTCGAAGGGGACCCCCGCAAAGGTTTCTCCCACATTAAACATTTGCCCATCACAGTTAAATTTTCTGTGATCATTTTCGGCAAAATGATGATCCTTCGTGAATTTACCGCTCAATAAACCACTAGCCAAAGGAACTCTGGCAATGATTCCTACCCGGTTACAGGAGGCCGCCTGAAGCAAATCCGAAATCACACGCTGCCTAAAAATGTTAAATATAACCTGCAAAGTTGATGCTGATGAACTTCGAATACAAAACAATGCCTCTTCAATAGTCTCAACGCTCGCTCCATAATTCTTAATGAGCCCTACATCTTTGATTTTCTCAAGATTCTCAAAAGCTTTACCCGCCATGAGCGTTTGCTCAGGAATGCAATGCAATTGCACCAGATCAAGTACAGGCACCCCTAACCTTTTACAGGAATCCTCAGCGGCTTTCGCGATCTGATCATAACTATCAGCCCATTCCGAAGATCCTCGACCCATCTTAGTTGCCACATAAATAGTTTCATTACGCTCTTTGAGAAATTCACCAATGATAGTTTCGGAGCGTCCGGCTCCATAAACATCAGCCGTATCAATGAAGTTGATACCCGCATCTACTGCAGCATGCAAAGATGAAATCGCCAAGTCCTTGGGTATTTCAGTTCCCCAATCAGCTCCAATCTGCCAGGCTCCAAAACCGACTTCAGATACTTCGATCCCAGTATTCCCAAGAAGTCTACTTTTCATGGGATTCGCCTCAAACACGAACTGAGGTTAAAAGAAAAAATAGAATATAGGATCGCCTTAGAAAGACGAAGCCCTAATGAAATTAGCGCCTATCTCTATCTCTATCTCTTCCGCCGCCGCCGCCGCCGCCGCCGCCGCCGCCGCTCTTCTGCTGTGCTGCATTAACCCGAACTGCACGTCCACCAATCTCTTGGCCGTCCATCGCATTAATTGCTGCTTCAGCCTGCGCATCATCATCCATCGTTATAAAACCAAAGCCTCTTGGTCGGCCAGTTTCTCTATCAGTGATCATTTTAAATCTAGCCACACTTCCATACTCGGAAAATGCATCAATTATCGCTTGCTCATCAAGATTAAAAGGGAGGTTCCCTACATAAATATCCATGCCGTTACTTATATCCTAGAAAAGAAACTGCAACAATTTTCCTCAGATATATTGAATTATTGCAAAAAAAGTATCCTTAAAATGACAATTTTTAGACTAATTCCCTACTTTTTGATATGTTTAGTCCATCTAATCAGGCATCATCTCTGAAAAAAAATATCTCACGATAACTTCCATTTTCCATGAAATTTGCGCATCAAAAGATCATTTGCCTCTGAATTTCCAAGGAATTTTTCCTTCTTAGGATTAAACTTAAGTGATTTACCTATATGTGCAGCAATCGATCCAAGATGGCACGCACTTGCTGCTCGGTGAGCTGATTCAACAGAAGACGCAGTTCTTTTCCGAGAAAAAACACAATCAATAAAATTCCGATGATGATGCTTCGAAACATAAAGCCTCTCATCGTTTCCATTAAGCTTTTTTCTTAAGAGTTCAGGAGGATCTGTTATCAGTTTCTGATTTTCTACAAAAACAGACCCCTCGGTCCCTATGAACTTGGTTCCCCATAATGAAGGATCGTTAGTACTAAAAAGCGTCATCTCGATATCATCCTTATAAACATAACGAACATGAAAGCTTTCAACCGCATCATAGATTCCCTTTTCTCGCCTCTTAACATTCTTCGCTGATATCTCAATGGGCCCGGTATCATCTGTGTTCATACCCCAATGAGCGACATCAATGAAATGAGCTCCCCAGTCCGTAACATATCCTGGAGCATAATCATTAACCCACCTGAAATTAAAATGGCATCGAGCCGCTGTATAAGGAGCATCAGGGGTCGTGCCTGACCACATTTTATAATCAAACTCTTTTGGTATTTCCTGAGACCCCTCCATCCCACTATATCCTCCACGAATCTGGAAAGTACCCGGAACACCAATATTAACTTCTTTTAAATCTCCAATGTAACCGTTCCTTACCCATTCACAGGCCATACGTGAATGAATTCCAGAACGTCTCCAAGTCCCGCACTGCAATACTCTCTTTTCATTTTTAACAATATCTGCAACAAAACGTCCCTCACCAATACTGGCAGCTAATGGCTTCTCACAATAAATATCTTTCCCGGATCTGGCCGCAGCAACAGTAATCAATGAATGCCAATGATCCGGTGTTGCTATCATTACCGCATCAATGTCTTTACGTTTCATTAACTTTCGATAATCACTATACCCATCCTTATTATTCAACTTCGCAATACCCAAGGCACGGTCACGGTGATTCTGATCCACATCACAAACCGCAAGCACTTTGACCCTATCATCTTGTAAAAAGTTATTCATGTTTCCAGTTCCCTGACCACCAACTCCGATACAAGCCAACTGAACTCTCGAGTTCGGTGAAGTAGCCCCGCCCCTGCCAAGAACTGAAGAATTCACAATAAGTGGAACTGATGCTAATGAAGCCTTTTGCAAAAAATGACGACGCGAATTACTCATGGTCTATGAATTGAAACTCGAATGGCTGAATTCATCAAGATATTCACTACCCAATAATATTGTTCTTCAGATTCTTGCAAAGACCTCCATAAAGCAGATAATGGAGTGCAGTGCTCGAAAACTCCTCGAATAATCAAGAATATGCGGTCCAAACGATCGATATGAGGGTGGATTACGGAAAATTTGTCGCAGTGAATGAACTGTGCCTGAACGTTCCCAAGGGTGAGATTTACGGTCTAATCGGTCCCAATGGAGCAGGCAAAACGAGTAGTTTTAAAGTATTGGCTACACTCATGGAACCTACTTACGGAGACGTCTTCATAGGTGGGGTAGATATCTCTCTACATCCCGAGGAAGCTCGTAAGCATCTCGGCTACATGCCCGACCTAGCACCAATCGCAACAGATCTCAAAGTCTGGGAATTCCTTGATCTATTCGCTAGCGCTCACGGACTCAACAGGACTGATCGGCAATCGAGAATTGAAGAATGCCTTAACAAGGTTTCACTCAATGATAAAAGAGAAGAGTTCTGTAAGAGTCTATCACGAGGAATGATGCAGAGACTTGTTCTCGCTAAGACTCTAATTCACCGGCCCTCCTTATTTCTACTTGATGAGCCAGCAAGCGGAATGGATCCAGTGTCACGACAGGCTCTGAGAAATACAGTAAGAGAATTAGCAGACGGAGGCGCTGCCGTATTACTCAGTTCTCACATACTTTCCGAACTCGAAGACATGTGCACTATGGTAGGGATGATGTCTAAAGGAATCCTTGTCGACTCCGGAAAAATAAATGATGTGATTTCCCGGCGCAGCTCAAAAGAAAGGAACCTAGTGGTAAGTTGTTTAGGCAATCCAATGCCACTTTCCGATTTCCTTAATAACAAGCCTGGAATCAATAAAATTATCACATCTAATGAAGATATCATCTTTACATTTCAAGGCAAAGATGATGAGCAAGCTCAACTAATCACTGAAATCATTGAGGCAGGATTCCTTATTAAAGGACTCCAAGAACGAAAGAAGAGTATAGAACAGATACTTCTTGAAATTGATTCAACCACAACCACTCAAAAATTGGAGCAGAATCAATGACTGAAAATCTTAGACCAGTTCCATGGTGGCAAATATGGGTTAATCCAATATTCCTTCGATACACCCGATCCAGACTCCGCCTCGCTCCTCTGATCACATGGATAATAATCGTACTAACGGTAGCAACGAGCATATTTTTCCTCTTTTATTACTCATCTTTGTATCGATTAGAAGCTAGCCCTCCAGCTGCTGCTCGAGATGCCTTTTACCCAATACTTTTCTTCCAAATGGTTATACTTCTCTTCATGGGAACCGGAAGTGTTGCAGGAGGAATTTCCCGAGAATCAGCAGACGGAATGATTGACTATCAGAGACTGACTCCAATGACTCCCTTAGCAAAAATTGTCGGTTATCTGTTTGGATTACCGGTCCGGGAATATGTTCTCTTTGCTGTCACGTTACCCTTTACTATTTTTTGTATTAATGAAGGAAATATTCCTATAGGAGTCATCAGCGAAGTATATGGAATACTTTTAACCTCTGCTATCCTTTATCATCTCACAGGCTGCGTTGCTGGAACAATAGTCAAGCGAAGACACTTTGCTGGGCGCGTTGCACAAATCATGGTAATTCTGCTTTACTTTGTTTTGCCCGCTTTCAGCCAATTGGGATTCGTTTTCTTTGAATACCTGACCATGCGACCTGTAATCATTGAACAATTTGAAAGTGTCAGAGGTCCTATTTTTGGAGGATTCCCCTCACCAGAAAAAATTGGTGAAGTATTGCTGTTCGAATGGAAACTAAACACACTAAACTTCTCTCTCCTCATCCAGTGCTCCCTAATTGTAATATTCTTATCCATCTTATATCGCAAGTGGCGGCAACCAACTAACCATTTGTTAGGAAAAAACTTTTCCTTCATCGTTCACTTTTGGATCCTAACCCTGATAACTGGAAACGCTCTTCCTATCATTAAAGATAAAACTCAATTCACAGGGGGAAGATCACAGAGAGCAGCAGAAATACTCATTGAACAACGAGCCTCAGAAAAGAATGGGAATAGCAGCAACATTGATCAAATTGATACACAGGAAACGATAGATGTTCTCACTCAATCCGGCATTCTAGCTTCATTGGGAATAGGGTTTCTAGCTCTCACCTTTGGGATGATAACAATTACCACACCCGATTCCGACAAATTTACCCGTGCATTAAGGAAAGCTCGCAAACTTGTAAGTAACTCAGGGCCAACAAAAAAAACATCAGGAAATCAAAAGAAGCGAGAAATCAAAGCTCCACTCAATGCAGATGGCGCGACTGGACTATGGCATGCTTTGGGCTTCTCCATCTTAACCTTTGCTGCATGGTCAATTATAATACAATACGCCCCTAATCTTGTGGGAATTGATGCTACCAAATACAACCCTGTCATTCTACGACTCATTCCTCTCGGACTCATTCTTTATGCAATGTGTTATCATGGTATCCTTGAACGTTTCGGCAAGAGGACATTATTATTATTTGTCGTATTGGGATGGTTCGTACCACTTCTGACTAGTTCT
>JABSSR010000343.1 GCA_013213965.1 Verrucomicrobiales bacterium
AATAATGCTTTTCAGAAAACTCTTCGCTACAGTTTTCACCTGTTCGCTTTTACTCCAATCCGCATTTTCTTCCTCCCCATCACTCGGGAGCATAATCCCCAGAGGAGCAAAGCGCGGGACCGAGGTTGAGCTAAACTTTAATGGCGACCGCCTCGATGATGCCGTTGAAATCCTTTTCTACTCACAAGGATTCACTGTCACCGAACTCACACCCGGTGGTAGCGCTAAACACTTGAAAGCGAAAATCGCAATCAGCCCCGAGACTGAGCTGGGAGAACATCTGATGAGAATTCGTACCAAGAGCGGCTTAAGTGGCGTCAAAAGTTTCTGGGTCGGTCAATTTGAAACTGTTCCAGAAAAAGAACCTAACAGTGAATTTGCTGCCCCCCAAACCATCCCCTTCAACTCCACTATCGAAGGAGTCCTCGAAAATGAGGATGTTGATTACTATGTCATTGAGGCAAAGAAAGGGCAGCGCGTTAGCGCCGAAGTCGAAGGAATAAGACTCGGTAACGCTTTTTATGACCCTTACGTGGCAATTCTTAACATGGAACGATTTGAACTCGCGGCGTCAGACGATACAGCCCTCTTACTACAAGACAGCACTACTTCTATAGTTGCTCCGACTGACGGCAAATACGTTGTTCAAATCCGAGAAAGTTCTTACACTGGAAATGGAGCTTGTCGCTACCGCCTGCACGTTGGATCCTTTCCAAGGCCCATAGCCGTTTATCCCGCAGGAGGGCCTGCCGGAAACGATCTTGAAGTAAAGCTCATCGGTGACTCTACCGGAGAATCCAAGCAAACCGTAAAATTACCTGACTCACCTGATCCTAGATTTAAAATTTACTCTAATTCAGATGGGTTACTTTCCCCCTCCCCCAATATTATCCGTGTCTCTGCATTTCCTAACGTGCTAGAAGCAGAACCCAACAATAACAGAAATGAAGCAACGGCATCAGATGCTCCTCTTCCCTTAGCTCTCAATGGAATCATTGAAAATCCAGGCGATGAGGACTGGTTCAAATTCAACGCAACGAAGGGCCAGCGATTCATTTTTCGGGCACATGCTAAATCCATTGGCTCCCCCCTTGATCCAATCCTTAACATTTACGGTCCTGATAAAAAACATATCAGTGGCAATGATGACGCTGACAACAAGCAGGATAGTAAAATTGATTTTACTGCTGCACTTGATGGCGAATTTGCCATTAGGATTCGTGACCACTTAAAAAAAGGCGGGACGAACTACGTCTACAGGATTGAAACAGAATCCATTGCTCCTTCTCTAGGGTTAACTATTCCTTATTTCGGTCGTGCAGACTACCAGTCAAGACAAATGATCTATGTGGCCCGTGGAAATCGTTTTGTGACCCGCATCAATGCAGGCCGCTCAAACTTTGGTGGAGACCTGATTTTTGAAGCTTCCGGATTACCTGAAGGAATCAAACTCATGTCCAATGGCATGCATGCCAGCATTAATTCCGGACTCATTGGTTTTGAGGCCTCACTCGAAGCCCCTGTCGCCGGCACTCTCACTGATCTAATCGCAAAACACGCAGAACCTGACAAGAACATCAGTGGTAATTTTTCCAACCTCTGGACTTTGTACTAGGACCTCCCAACAACACCGTATACTACAAGAGCACCGCAAAAAAACTGGCCGTTGCGGTCGTCGAAGAAATCCCATTCAAGGTTGATATAGTTCCTCCAATTGTCCCACTCGTCAGAAACGGCACCCTTGCCCTTAAAGTAACCGCCACAAGAAAAGAAGGTTTCGATGCTCCAATCACTGTCCGAATGTTATGGCACCCTCCGGGAATTGGATCGCAGCCGACACTACAGATCCCCAAAGGAAAAAATGAAGTCATCTACACCATCAATGCCAACGGCAGTGCAGCAATACGAACCTGGCACATTGCAGTGATGGGAGAATCTGATGCTGGAAAAGGACAAATTTTAGCAAGTTCAAACCTAACGCCCGTCACTGTTGCTGAACCTTACTTAGGAATGAAGATCGAAATGGCCGCTGTAGAACAGGGACAAGATGGATCTGTAATATGCAAACTCACCCATGCCACTCCTTTCGAAGGTAAGGCCACAATAAAACTCCTAGGACTCCCGGCCAAGGTCACTGCCCCAGAAATGGAAATCGATAAAGGAATGACCGAAATTAGTTTTCCAATTAAAATTGCAGCAGACAGCCCGAAAGGACAGCACAAGAACCTCTTCTGTCATCTAAACATTCCTCAATCAGAAACACTTATCCCGCATAACGTGGGACACGGGGGAGTCCTGAGGATCGACGCACCTCCAAAGAAACCCGCACCAAAGCCTGTGGAGAAAGAAGCTCCGAAAGTTGTGGCAAAAGTCAAACCAAAGGCCAAACCTTTATCCAGACTTGAAAAGCTTCGACTCGAAGCAAAGAATAAATGAAGACTCTCTTCTATATTCAGGCATTTACTTTCTTGGCAACTTCTGGAGCAATCGCTGCCGATTTTGGTAAGGACATTAAACCAATTCTCGAAACTAGATGCGTTAGCTGTCATGGCATTGAAAAGCAAAAGGGGGACCTCGATCTAAGTAACCTGCTCTCGGCAAATAAGGGAGGAGAAAATGGTCCTGCCATCAGCCCAGGAAAGCCAGAAGAAAGTGAATTAATTCACAGGATCCCT
>JABSSR010000344.1 GCA_013213965.1 Verrucomicrobiales bacterium
GGTTTTCATCGAGTCGAGTCATGGCATGCCAACGATCATTGGGGACGTCAGGAGCATTGTTCATGGCGATTAGACAATTCGTATTGCAGGGGTTCCCTACGACGAGGACTCGCACGTCGGACGAAGCGTTATTGTTAATTGCCTGTCCTTGTCCGGTAAATATTTTACCATTAATTCCTAGAAGGTCTCCCCTTTCCATGCCGGCCTTACGTGGAACGCTACCTATTAGGAGAGCCCAGTTTGAATTTGTGAAGCCAGTGTCGAGATCACAAGTTGGGTTGATTTTATTTAGCAGAGGGAAAGCGCAATCATCAAGCTCCATGCATACTCCTTCTAAAGCACCCATTGCGGGTTCAATTTCAATTAAGTTCAAGTTTACAGGTTGGTCCGGTCCGAACATTGCTCCAGAAGCTATTCTGAACAGTAATGAATAGCCGATCTGGCCAGCTGCGCCTGTGACTGAAACCGTAATTGGGTCGTTCATGATATGTTTTATATGATTGTATTTATCGGGTAATGATATTTTCCATAATTGGATGCCTTGTTATGTGTTTCTTATCAAGTTTTTTTTACCAAGATGCTCCGATTGAGCCTACTTCCCATTCTTCGACAAGTTCAGGATCAAAGTCTTCTAAGAATCTGGACGGGCGCTGCATAACGTCACCTGTTCTTGAGCTAGGCCAAATATATGGATATATGAGGTAGAGTTCATCCTTTGCTCTTGTAACCGCGACGTAGAATAAACGCCTCTCCTCTTGAAGGCCGGACTCTTCTTCATCGTCCTCCTCAATGACGCGTGAATTGGGAAACATCCCGTCAGTTAACCAAATCACGAACACTGCTCTCCATTCAAGCCCCTTGGCCTGGTGCACGGAAGATAAAGTAATTGCTTCAGACTTATCCTTTTTTTCAGCTTCTTTCATGGGTTCGCCTTCGACGCCAGAGAGAAGTGCTAATTGACCAAGGAACTCACTAGTGTCTTCAAATTGTTCGCTGTAACGCTTTAATTGTTCTAGGTCCTGAATCCGGTTGTCATAATTAGTGAATTTACTCCTCATGTAATCATCGTAAACGCCTCCAAGGATTGAGGATATCATTTCACGTGGTGTGGTAATTTCACCGTCCGGTGCCATTTCATCCATCGTGTAACCGAACTGTATCCAGGTATTTTTAGATTTTGCCGGAACCTTAAATTTTTTGAGGTGTTCGGAAAAAGATTTTGGCGGAGTGTTTTCTTTGTTTATTGGGGACTTGATCCACTCAAGCCACAAGTTATTTGCGGTAACGATACCAATGCCGGGAAGCATTCTTGCGATTCTCTTGAATGCGACTTCATCACGAAGGTTCACGGCCAGCTTCATGAATGCTGCAACGTCCTTAACGTGAGCCTGTTCGAAGAACCTGAGACCACTAGTGATATTAAATGGGATTTCCCTGTTTGTGAGTTCCATTTGGAGCTCCATTGCATGAAAATGAGCTCTATAAAGAACAGCCATTTCTTCTAATTCGATGCCTTCATCTCTGAGTTCTAAAATGCGTTGTGCGACGAAAGCGGCCTGTGTATTGGGTTCATTTACTGGCACGAGAGCGGGCAGTTGTCCCCTCTCAGGTCGATTAGCTTTGAGGTTTTTCTTGAATTGTTTTTTGTTAGCGGCAATGGCCTGATTAGCAAGTTCTAGGATTTCAGGAACTGACCGGTAATTAGTTTCGATCTTGTAGGTCTTGGCTTTTGGGTATGTCTCTTCGAATTGCAAAATGTTTTCGAAGTCTGCGCCTCTCCAGGAATAGATGGATTGAGCGTCATCGCCAACGACCATTAAGTTTCCATGCTTTTTGGAAAGAATGTTGATTAATTTTGATTGTACCCAATTAGTGTCTTGATATTCGTCGACTAGGACAAATTGAAATTGTTGTTGGTACAATTTTGCTATGTCCTCATTGTCTTCGAGGAGCTGCACGGTGAGTATTAAAAGATCGTCAAAATCAGCGCTGTTAGTATCAATCTTCCTCTGAGTATAAACTGTGCCGACCTTTTGGATTGGCCGTAATAAGTCGAGAAAATAGGGGTATCTGTATTCAAGAATTTCACTTAATTCTTCACCGGTATTTTCAACGAGGCTGAATATGGTTGCTAAGAGTTCGGGCTTTGGAAAGCGTATCTCCTTGGTATTAACACCCGCAGCTGCAACGCAC
>JABSSR010000345.1 GCA_013213965.1 Verrucomicrobiales bacterium
AACATTTGAAGAATGGAGCTCAGTTAATCCCGAAAAAGCTCAACTACTTTCTGATGGGCTCGGAGGTAAGGTTCCCGAAAATCTGATGGATTTGGTCCCTGCCTTTGATCCTGGAACCAAACTCGCTACTAGGGCCTCGGGAGGAGAAGTCCTTCAGCCAATCGCTGAGGCCATGCCAATGCTGGTCTCAGGAAGCGCTGACCTTTACGGGTCAACTAAGAATTACATCAAGTCAGCTACGGACTTTGAACCACAAAATGATAGCCCGGAAGGTCGCAACATATGGTTTGGGATCAGGGAGCACGGGATGGGCTCAATCATGAACGGAATAGCCTATGACGGCATTTTCCGTGCGAGCGGAGCCACCTTTGCCGTTTTTGCCGACTATATGAGACCCTCTATCAGGCTCGCAGCACTGGCTCACCTGCCAACCATTTATATCTTCACCCATGATTCTGTTGGAGTCGGTGAAGATGGTCCAACTCATCAGCCCGTCGAAACTGTGTCCGGACTCAGGGTCATCCCTGGACTAGATGTGATTCGGCCTGCAGATACCGAAGAAACTGCAGCAGCTTTCGTCGGCGCTCTGCAACGAGGAGACGGGCCCACTGCCCTGATGTTAACGAGACAGGGAATACCTAACATGGATGAGATTAGTGCTGAGGAGCGCCGGTCCGGAACACTCAGAGGAGGTTACATCGCAAAGAAAGAAGAAGGAGATTTAACCACGATACTGCTGGCCAGTGGAAGCGAGGTTCAACATGCCATGTCAGCTGCTGAAAAAATGGGTAACGGGGTCCGAGTCATATCGATGCCATGCTTCGAACGCTTTGACAGAGAGCCTCAGGAATATCGTGAAAAAATTCTCCCGAGCTCCTGCACAAAAAAAATCGCCATCGAAGCGGGCGTCAGTGGACTGTGGTGGAAATATGTTGGTGATAACGGCAAAGTCATTGGCATTGACCGTTTCGGCATCAGTGCGCCTGGAGGAACTGTCATGACTGAACTTTCAATGACGCCCGAGACTCTGATCGAAGCCGCTCAGTAGGGACTCACTTTTGCCTGGGCCCTAGGAGCCCCATTGATCCGAGCCAGTCCGCACAACGGTCAGGCCAGGTATGTACCGGATTATTTGACTTCCTCATACCATATCCGTGCCCGCCCTTGGAATAGATGTGCAATTCACCAATGACTCCACTCTTCTTGAGAGCAGCATAGAGGAGCGCTGAGTAATAGGCCCGGTCCGAGTCATCATGAGTAATCGCGATGAATGTCGGTGGGGTACTTTTGTTAATATCGACAAGATCCGATAACTGGTCCTTGTTCTTCCTGTCACCAAGATATGCCGGATAAATCGGTATCAAAAAATCGGGTCTGGAACTTAAGTCGTCAGCCTCATCGATCCTATCATAAGTCTTGTCCTCATAGTGGGTCCCGCTCATGACTGCAAGATGACCTCCCGCTGAGAATCCAAGGACCCCAATCCTGTTCGGATCAATGCCCCAATCCTTAGACTTTGAACGCACGATGCGGATAGCTCTTTGGGCGTCCTGAAGAGGTAATGTGTGCGGTTTTTCCGGATCACGGCGAGGGACACGGTACTTAAGTATGAAGGCGGAAACGCCTAAAGAATTAAGCCATTCTGCAATTTCAGTCCCTTCATGAGTCCATGCCAGAATATTATAACCTCCGCCCGGGAAAATGACCACGGCCGTACCGTTGGATTTGTCCTTTGGTGCCTCATAAACGGTAATGGAAGGAGTATCGACGTACGCGATTCTCATCTTCCCAATCTTATCGACTGTAGTTGGCTTCTTTCTTTTCTCGATCCCTTCCGGCTCATCAGGAACAGAACCAGATGGCCAAAGATTAATTTCTTGGTGTTCATCCTCAGCTAATGATGCGACCGAAAGAGAAAAAAGAGTAACCAGTGAAAAAAATAAACGTGCAGTTAATGGCATCATAAATAGAATATTTGGCCCTAGTGAACTGCGGAAAATTTAATCAACTTTAGGAGGATTGATTTTTAAATGGTTGCGACAAAATTCTATCTGCATGCCCAACCATGATCCCTCTCCCTCCGGAACAGGCAATTCATTCCTTCCTCCTCCAACGGCAACACAAGGAATCTTGAGCTCATTGGCTCTGTCACGAATCATCAGAGCATTGATCGGGTGATGAATCTTGTCTGTCTTAGGAGCGTTAGAATAAATGAATAATGGTGCTTCTCCCTCGTCCATGTACTTCATCACTAATGAATCGGTCCCTAACGGTTGAACGTGCCCAATGGCAATTTGCGCCTTAGAGCTGAGCATGGAAATGGGGTCCTTGGAATCTGCTACTGCGAGATCATCGCTATAGGCAAGCCACTGACTGATGAGGGCTCCGGCAGAAGCACCTCCAACGCAGATCTTATCAGGATCAATGTTCCATTTCTTAGCATTGGAGCGGATGAACTGGATGGCACGGCCACAATGTCGCATGATTTTAAGGTACTCATTCCTTGAATTTTTATGCTCAGGCTCATCCTTGGAAATGTAATTATTCTCAACGTACTCATTGAGCATGCCATTTCTTAGAACATCATTCTTACGATCAATGAAAGGATAATTACAACTCATCACGGCATATCCGTTTTCAAGATATGCTTTGATCATCTTGCCTCCATTTTTCCTGACGCTCTTCTTGTCACCTCCACTGAAGCCTCCGCCATGGAACCATACATAGACTGGTGCAGGCTCACCGGAAACTTTGGCCGGATAATAATCCAAGACATTACGCTTGTGCTTATCAGAGTAACGGATATCCGGTTCTTTCTTAAATTCATCATCCTTACCTTCGTCCTTATCCTCACCCTTGTTTTGACTTCTGGCCCTTCTCATCTCCTTCAGATGAGTCATAAGTTCACTATATGTTAAGACCCCGTCATTATTGGCATCTGATTGAGGAAATCTTTTGAAATAGGCTCTGATCCTCTCCTCGTTCTCAGAACTCGGTTCAGCACCGCACAAGAGACCCGATGCACTTAGAATAAATAAACTAAATATGGTGAGGGATTTTAAAGGCATTTAAAAAACTTAACTTCATTCTCATCATTGTGCGAGAACCCTTTTATTTAATAATTTTCATTCTTCGCAATTGCTTTGAAATAAGACTCCAATAAACTAATTCTTTATAGAGGGGATGAAAAAAAACAAATCAGGTAAATTTGAAAAGAGTCCAATATATGCCCGACATCTGTGGGTGATCATTCCTCTCCTGATCGGCGGTTGTTACGCGCAGAAAAAAGGGTATCAAAAAGTTCGGGACATGCGGCAACTCGAAAGGATACCGCAGACGGATGTCATTTCGCTGATACCTGGTGAGGTCAGTATACAGGGCAGAGCAGTCAGTCGGGACAATACGGTCAAAGTCAAAAGCGAAAAGAGCGAACCTTTAATCATTAAACCGACCAAGAGGGACACTGACGGTGGAGGCACGCCAGATGATGTTGAGAAATGGCTAGGGACGGACCCTTCAAATCCTCAGGATGACGAGGCAGAGAAGATCTACGGAAAAAAGAACGAACCCTCATCCTCAAGAAACTACGATAGAAGTTCAAGCTTTGTCAGCGCAAGATACAGCAGGACGAAATGTTTCTACTGTTACTATAAAAAGGAAAGACGCTCGGAGGACTCGGACGGGAACGAGAGCTGGTCAACGGTAGAGTCAGGAACACAACACGTACGGTTCTTCAAAATCAAAGACAGGACAGGGGACGTGTTCGTCTCGCTTGATTCACTGATAACAGAAACAAATAAAAAACCCAGTCTGGGACAAGACTATTATCGGCGTAGCGGAAATTATCGTTGGACGGAAAGAAGAATAGACATTGGAGAGAAAATTTTCGTCTTTGCAATGGCCGTGCAGCGGAGCAATTATTACGAGCTCAACTTTGCCGAAAAAGGATCCTATTCTCCGATCCTCAGTGATGGTAACGCCGTATCGTCCCGGACCAAGCAAGGAGGCATTGGGGTCCTGCTCACTTTCACGAGCCTAGCATGCCTTTCTTTGGGGGTCCTTTTCTTATGTTTCATGATAAAAATTCACCGGATCCTGGTATTTCTTTCCATACTCTCAGCCCTGAACGTCCTGATCCTCACTGTAATGGGAATTAACATGATAGGCGCTGACGTTACGGACGGCGATATACGACTGACCCGCCATGAGGCCCATGCCAAACTGGCGATCTCTAAGATACTTGGAAAACCTTTCGAATGGGAATCGGTTCCTCAATTAACAGAGACCATCAAAGATGACAGAGCCAAGGTCCGCGCCATTGGAATCAGGAATGACTATGCCGCGGCCATTGAAAGAAACAACGCTATTCTCAAACGGTTCCCGGAAAGGCACCTCTCAAAGTTCTGGAAAATATATGAACGAGAATCCATCTTTGGACCCGAGGAACAACGCCCTAATGACTCAGAAATAATCAAGAGCCCCATGCCAAAATGGTTGTCATGGGTCGGTGGATTACTTGCCTTAGCCGCGGGAATATTCGGCACATTGTTCGGCTTCAGAAAAATCAAAACCAAGAGATACATTGAAAATGTTCCCACTTCACTTTCGACGGGACTGGCCTTCGGTCCTTCAGAAATTAAGGGAACTACTGTCCTTTATGAAGGTAAGGAGCATCGGGTCATTGGTCCACTGACCAAAAAAAAGTGCCTCTATTACCGGTACAAGATCACTGAGGAACGAGGCTCAGGTAAAAACAAGAAAACGGTCACTATTGAAGACCGTACCGAGATGGTTCCTTTCCTCTGCAAGGATGAGGAAGGATACACGAGAGTCGTTCCGTTCGGTGCTGAATTCATGTGTGGGCTGAAAAAAACAAAGAGCTCAGGGCGCCGAACTTATTATGAATGGCACATTGCTGAAAATCAGGAAGTCTACCTCCTCGGCTCGGCCGTGATCGAACCGATCGCAGGAGAGACCCTCCAGATGGCAGACGGTGACGATGATGATTTTCCTTTCCTAATTTCAGATAG
>JABSSR010000346.1 GCA_013213965.1 Verrucomicrobiales bacterium
GCATTAATACAAAGCATATCCCTGTCGGCAATTCGATTAATAGTTTCCTCATCAAAATTCCGGGTACCAACAGCACGGACGAACTCAATAAAATTACTGTAGTCATAATCCTGTTCACGAGATCTCATTAACCACTCACTATGATATTGGATTGGATTATCACTGTTCTTGTATGACCAGTCAGCGTTTCGGGATTGTCTGGAATTACCGCCGTCATCAGTGAACCTCCACTCATCATCAATACGAAGCAAGGTACCTTCATTCCCATCCTCAAAATTACGGTTCATAAAATCACTCGATATAGGCTCATGATTTTCACGAAGCTTAAATCCATCTCCATTAACAACCCAATGAACAAATTCCATCTCATTAATAGGATGACCTAATTGATACATCCATTCACGAGCAATTCGATCATCATAAAAACGCGGCGTTCCATTTCCTTCAGATGTACCTGAAGCGTCAAAAACGCTGCGACGCCGCTCGCGAAACAATCTATCACCTGGAAGCTTCCACTTGCCATGTGCTAATGAACTGCCACCGTCCCGCGTAAACGGACTACCGCTCTTTCGAATTTCGGCATTATAAAAAATCTCACTTTCGTTAACTATAAAAGTCGCATTGAAAAAGTGATTCGACATGCGCGGGAAATTATACTTATAGGTAGCACTGTCACCTGAACCCAATGCTCTCCTATCGTAATTTGATATAATAAATCGCTCTCGAAGCAAATTATCCTTCATTTCCCGCCCATCTATAATAAACATTGCTGGCCGTTCTGGCCCTAACTTCGGCATCATGCTTACACCTCCACCTACAGCTTTTGCCTCCACGTAAAACTGCGCAATATTTCCCTGCTTGGTATAATTATTTAAAGTAGCAGAAAAAATTCCATCACCTGCCACAACATCACCACCAGAGGAGCCGTTATCATACATTGTTGCTCGTAACCAACTTTCATTACCGCTATTAGTATCTGCACGGTGAAAAACTCTTACTGTGTTCAAATTTAATGATGAATCTACTCTCACTGTAATTTTCACAGGCTCCGAAGGTTCAGGCACTGAAGGGCTATGATATGCACCGACAAGAGTAGGCGCAGCAGATTGAATGTTTTGTGAATTAGGTTTTCCTGGAGTTCCTAAATTATTTGGAATGGGAATATGAAATGATGTCCCAAAACCATGGTCAAGAGTTTGCACAATCAGCCTTGATTTACCCCAGACCCACTTTGCATCAAAAGTTAATACATAATCCTTATCAAAGCTAAGGTTCTCGAGATCCACTTCGGCTCTATTTGCTTTATTATCTCCATGCCCATCAGCAACAAGATTCAATACTCCACTTTCAACAAAACTTCCCCAGTGCGTACCCTGACAAACCCATCCCTTGGCACTACTACGGTCAGGGGACATGACAGATGGATTCTTCACCAAATTCGAACCTGCCCCGTTCAACTTCAGTGAAACATTTTTGATTTGCATATGAGCATCACCTACCAAATGCATATGAAGTTCTTGCCCGCTCGTTAAGGGACTCCATGTCACTCTATCAAAAATATCCGTGTAGGTAAAAGTTTGCATTCTAGATTTTTGAGACTCATCACTATCTGCCCAAGCAACTGGTGAATCATTATCCATGTCCGGATGCCTTAACTCCATACTACTACCGTCTCCATCCGCACGCTCAGGCCAATCACCGGAAGGATAGTAATAGACCTGATCCACCAAATTACCCATCAAGTCTTCAATACGTAAAAGCTCACCAGAGTCCCTCAATTGCCCAGAGAAATTACCAATCACAGGAATATCTCCATAATTTTCCCGCATCCATTTTTCATCAGCTGCAACAACAAGAAAATCTCCAGGGCCAATAGTTGTACCAGAAGGAAACTCAAATCCAATTCCATCCACAAACCGCCAACCACTCAAATCTACAGCTGATTGACTTTTATTATACAACTCAATAAATTCCGCAGTTCTTCCATCTGAAGGAGCGTCATACATGATCTCATTAATCACAATATCTGTACTCCTGACCGGATCATTAGCCTCATCTCTAGTGTGACCAGTTCCTCCGTACCACTCCTTACGAAAACTCGGAGTACCAGAATATACTGGAACGGATTGAAAAGAATCTTCCTCTAGGTCTCTATCAAATCGATGCGCATCAATAACTATCTCTCCTGAAATAAGATAAATATCTAGGTTTCCATTATTCTCAACTTTGAAGTCGGTTTCAAAACTCTTGTAGCCACCAGCGGTAACACTTCCTTCCAGGGCAATAGCATCAGAAAAATCTCTTAACGAAGCCAATGAGAAACCACTAAGGGAAACTTCCTGTTGTCCGGGCACATGTAATTCAACCCAGTCTACCGTGCCATCATTATCAAAATGAACCTCACTGACAGTCAATAACTCGGTAAGGTCAGGAGGAATTGTAGCAATAGAAACATCCGCACCAAAAACTATGTCAGAGCTTCCTGATCTTTCATTATGGATCTCGACAGCCAGA
>JABSSR010000347.1 GCA_013213965.1 Verrucomicrobiales bacterium
AAATTATGGGTATAAGGCACAAAGAATTTCCGATACACGGTTTACAATTTCATCCCGAATCCATACTTACGGGAAATGGGAAAAAACTATTGTCCAATTTCCTTAAGATTTAATACTTGGCGAATCGATGACAAATCAGTTCTACAATGACTTCGATATTACCGCCAGAAAGGAAGAAGGGAATGATCGTCCGGATGATTACAGAAGCCCTTTCCAAATAGATCGCGACAGAATCATCTACACTCCTTCCTTTAGAAGGCTCCAAAGTAAAACACAGGTGTTTCTTTCCGGAGAATACGATTTTTATCGCACTCGTTTAACCCATTCCCTAGAAGTCGCTCAAATTGGAAGATCAATATGCAACAGATAAAAAAAAAGAAGCGCGTTGTTAAATGAGGGATACTTCATAGACCCTGATCTAGTCGAAGCGGCTTGCCTATCCCATGACTTAGGACATCCTCCTTTTGGTCATGCCGGAGAACGAGTCTTGCATTCAATAATGCAAGATCATGGAGGGTTTGAAGGGAACGCGCAAACACTACGGCAACTCACAGAGACTATCTACGGTCAACGTGGCATGAATCCAACGCGGGCTTTCCTGGATTCTACACTCAAATATAAAACCCTATTATCTGAAATTCCCGGAGCTCTCAATCACTTTATATATGACTATCAAGTCAAACATCTTGATTTTGCTTTCGAAGATAAAAATCAAATATTTCAATTTGATCCTGGCAATATAAGAAATGCATTTAAATCTGTGGAATGCCAAATCATGGACTGGGCTGATGATACTGCCTATTCTCTAAACGATATTATTGATGGAACCAACGCTGGGTTCATCAACCTTGAAAATCTGGAGCGTTGGGCTGAAACAAGTAATCTGAAAGGCAATGATGCAGATCACTTAAATCAACTTTGCAGATCCATAAGCAGGCAACGCCTCGAACCGCTAATGGGCCGTAAAGTCGGCGACTTCATTGCTGCAGCAAGCATCATTGATTCTGAAGAGAACTTTATGTCTGGGAAAACAGCACGTTACAAATATCAAATTCATGTAAATTCAGACATCGCACAAGAATCCAAATTATATAAAAATATTTCTCTGGATCTTGTATTTAAATCACCACAACTCCAGCAACTAGATCATAAAGCTGCACGAGTTCTGGAAGAACTCTTTAATATTTTTTCTGATAATTACATTTCAAACACTAAACGCCCTCTTAGGTTAGTTAGCACCGAAGCAGAAAATTCTATAGCTAACGCAGAAGAAGATTCGGCAAAAGCCAGAGTTCTTACTGATATTATTTCTGAAATGACGGATGGGTTAGCCGTTCGCACCTATCGTAGATTAGTAGATCCGAATTTTGGTTCCATTTTGGATCTTGTATGAGACTTCCATTCCTTTGAAATCAGGGCTAATATAGTAATAACTCAATTTATCGTGACTTACTCCCCTAAAACCATTACCAAAATATTTACTTTTCCCTTATTTTTTTTCTGCGGAATCAGTTTCAGCTTTAGTGAAATAGTTATTAATGAAGTTCATTATAACAGTGAGCCTAACAATGCATTGAATGAATTCGTTGAAATACACAATGCTTCAGATGATTCCATCAATATTTCTGGATGGTTCTTTTCCGATGGAATTGACTATCAATTCCCTCAAAATACAGAAATTAAAGCAAAGGGTTACCTCGTAGTAGCAGAGAATCCCGAAGAACTCGTTAAGTCATATGGTAAAGAAGCTTTAGGGCCTTATTCAGGCAATCTAGCAAGTGATGGCGAACGCATTGAGTTGCGCCGTTCTGATGGGACAGTTGCTGACACAGTACGCTACCAGTCCAGTTTCCCCTGGCCTGTCGGTGCAAATGGATTTGGATCCTCAATGGAACTAATCAATCCATTACTCGATAATGATTTGGGAGGTTCCTGGCGCAGTTCATCAGTTCCAGGAATATTACCAGAACTAACATTAATTGGCACAGGGAATAGTGATTGGCGATGGAGGCCCG